>NZ_CAWUDM010000041.1:0-54014 GCF_963920855.1 Nostoc sp. CCY0012
CCACTCCCCACTCCCCACTCCCCACTTAAGGGTAACCAAATCATAAACGTAGTCCCCGGCATATCGGGTACAGCAATAACTGAGTTAATAGCAGGGCTGAAAATTTCAATTTCGCCCTGCATTTGTTGTATTAATTGTTTAGCGATCGCTAGCCCTAAACCTGTACCGGGAATTTCAGTTTGCGCTTGTACTCCCCGGTAATGTCTTTCTCCCAAATGTGCTAAATCTTCTGGGGGAATACCAGGTCCATTATCACTAATAGCAATTCCTAAAAAATTAGCTTTTTTTTGCCCTACTTGAATATAAATTTTGCCCCCTGTAGGAGTATATTTTAAGGCGTTATCAATAATATTACTAAAAACTTCTTGTAAGGCTTTAATGTTGGCACGTACTAATGGTAATCTTTGGGGAATTTCTGTTTTTAGTTGCAGATTTCTTTCCTGTGCTATGGCTTTTGCTGAAACTAATAATGGTGTTAATAAATCAGCAACAGCAAAATCAGTTTCTTTTTCTCCTATTCCCGGCAATAATAGTGCTGGTTTGGATTCTTGTTGCACAGTTGCTTCTACAAATACTTCGTTTTCAGGTAATGATAATTGCCCTAAATCTGCCTCAGTCCAATCAATTACTTGATCAAATTGTTGTAGTAATTCTTGGAGGCGATCGCTTTCTCGAACAATATTTGCTCCTACCTCTCGATTAGGATCACCTGCTCGCAGTCGTTTGAATAGCAGTTTCCCAAAGGTACGAATTGCTGTTAACGGGTTCCGAAACTGGTGTAGGAGGTTATCCAGCAAATCCCGCTGCTGTTCTTGCAGAATTTGTTGTTGATGTAGCTGATGCTGTAACCAAGCTCGACGCTGATCTAATATACAGGCGATCGCCAGCGTTTGGACGATATTTTGAATTTCGCTTTGCTCCTGGTCATTCCATGCCCTATCTTTTCTGCCTGTCACCAACAACCCCATCATCACACCTTCATGAACTAGAGGCAGGACAATTTGGTGTCCACCCAGATGAAATTCCTCATTAATATCTGGCGTTTGTTTCTCCTGTGAAGGAAGAGGAGACTCTATTCCTGCTGTTAATAACCTATCTTGTTGCTGAGGTAGTACTAAAATATTACCCACTGTGGCTTCGGCAATTTCTGGACCCGGGGGCAATACTGCTGTCTCCGGGTAAACCACCACCGGAATTAGTTTTGCCTCACCAGTGGGAGCCTCTACCAATTCTTGTGTTAAGTAAACAACACTTAAAGATGCACCCAGTCCTTGGGTTAGCAGTGCTATTTGCTCTCGGCATAGAGCAACAAAATCTGAACTGGCAGACATTAACATTTTTTAGCTTTTGCTCAGAATCACAGAATTTGAGGGAAGATGAAAGGAAGTTACTTTATTTTCCTCACACTTTGAATAAAGCTTAACTAAATCTTTTCAGTAATGGTTTGCACCAGGGGATTATATGCTTCACCACTTTCAAACATTGTTTTTCTTGTATCAAAAGTTTAAAAACTCTTGATATTTTGAACTAGAAATTATATAATTGCGACGGATTTTGTAGCTATAACTACAATCTATAGCTTGAAAGAGGAGGAAAATAAGTTGGCAAGAAGACGTAAACGGAAAAGTCGTCGTCGCCAAGAAGGACGACGTATTCTTGAACATGTGCCTCAATATAGCATCGAAAGCGGCGAGGAAAAACCTGTAACAGCAGCAAGAAAATTCATTCAAGCTGAAGGAATTGCTCCACCGGCGTTGCTACTCGTAAAGCGAAACGAGCATACCACAGACCGTTATTTCTGGGCAGAAAAGGGTCTGTTTGGCGCTCAATACGTGGAAGAGAACCATTTCTTGTTTCCCAGCCTGCGGACATTAGAAGCTCCCGCAGGAGCAGAACTTCTGGCTGTGGCTAGCCGCTGATTCTCAGATGGTTATCTTAACGTATTGAATTGGCTTCTGAGAATCATTTAACTGGCAAAGTTGCTCAGTTTATGCAAAGTTTCCAATTTTTTTAAGTTTGTAACTGATTTGCCAGGAAATCTATACCAATTAATCAACTTAATTGGACAATCATCGTCTTTTCAGACCACTTAGGTTTGTAAGACTTGATCTAGTCAAATGATGTAGCGGGGAGTCAGGATAGAGCAAAATGCATCCGCAAGTGAGAGTTGAGTTGCGCTCTCCATTAATGGATGGCCACGTAGGCTCTGTAAACAGCTATAAAATTTTCCCTACAATATAGTGTTGTAGGGAAACTTTACATATTTTTTTGTCAGAGATGTTGTAAACGGAGATACTATTCACAACATTACAGTCATCAACTATTCAGCAGATTCTAACTGTAGAGTTTTCTGTAACTCTATAAGTTCATCTCGATGGGCAACTATAGTAATTTTGCTGGGAAAGTTCGGTTCACCCTGGTTCGTTGTTTCTATTTTGAACAGTACCTGCTCAACTCTTCCGGCTTTTTTCCAATAAAATAGCCCACTCAAAGGTGATAGTATTACCAGCCAGAGAAACAGTGTTCCAAATTGAGGAAAAAGCAACGATAAAACCAAAGCCAGACAGACCATCCCCACAGATGCTAGCAATGTCAAAAACACAGCTAAAAATAAACTAGGTTGTACAAAACCTTCAAAAACCACTTGATTTTTGTCGCGGTTTATCGCTGCTACTTGGTAAGCTCTTGCACGAAAATACTCTTTAATTTGTGGCATTAAAGCAGCTTCGTCTTGCTCCGATACAAGTTGTGCTGTTGTTGTGCGGTCTTTAGTTGCAGCCCGAATAAAGAAAAACAATCCGACTGATAACAACAAAGTTAGCAGTAATGTAGATGGCAAAATAGCAGTATCCATAACTAAAAATTGTGCTTTTTTTTCATGGGAGGTGACTTATTCATAATCAATTATTCGTTAATTTGTCCTCCCGTTGATGTAATCTTGCCAAAGATGTGCCAAATTCTGTGACTGCTCTTGCCATTCTGGAGAAACTTGGTACATCCGCCTGGGCCGTCCTCGCCCTTCGAGTTTCTTCCAATACCCAGTGATAGCCCTTTGGTCTTCGAGAAATTTAATTGCACTATAAAGTACGGTATCTGAAAGCCGATAAGTAGGGTATTCAGTTTCCAATCGCTGGATCAACTCAGTGCCGTAGGATTCAGTTTGTAACAAAATGTACAATATGTAACAAACTGCCAATTCCTGACAGAGATAAGTTGGCGGAGGATTTTCAAAGAATTGATATATATCCTCAAGTTTCATGATAGTTGAATGGCTAAAAAATGCCTGATGGTGGTATCTACAATCTTTATAGTCTATATAAGTACTACTACACAATAAGTAGGTATATACAGCTACCCAGATACGGTTTGCAAAGTGTAAACATTAAAACAAATACCCACGTTATAAAAGTCGCAGGATAAAAGCGCCAATTTTAGGAGCGTAAAAAGTTACACCCCTACCCAAGCTCTAGGTGTGGTGGTGAGGAGGAATTAAAGCAGTGGCTGGGTCACTTTTCTTGTTTCAAGCAATGCCGAACCAGTTAGAACGGCTTAAGCATAAAATGCCATCGAAGAAATTCTACAGGTAAAATGCCGTTTTGTCTGCAAAAGTTAATAAACACTTTGTTTTACGGTGATTATCACAGTATAAAATATCAAAAATTAAGCCTTGTGAAATGTCGATACGAAAGCCTATATGCTTGTATACACAATCAAATAAGCATTCAGTACTGACTAGCTGGACTTGAGATACTCAGATCCCATCTGGTAAGTGTGATATTAAACGTAACAAGTCCTTAGCGCATTGGTGATCCGTATGTCACAAAACCCCGACACTCCATCTTCCTCCTCTACTCTGAGGGCAATTGCTCAAACCTTTCGCCTGACTGGTTGGATTAGCTTCTGGATACAGCTAGTTCTTGGTGTTGTCTCTGCGATTATTGTGTTGCTATTTGCCATTTTTAGCCAGAGGGATGGCAGCCCTAGTAATAATCCTGGAACTGGGTTTGGTGTATTTTTGGCAGTTTGTGGAATTCTAATTTTGGGTGGGGGCATTTATTTGGCTTACCGTTACACCAGAATTGGTAACCAATTACAATCCTCAAATCCTAGCAACCGCCCGCGTAAAAGCGAGACTTTGCAGGTGTTACGCCTAGGTCTATGGGTGAATTTAGTGGGAATGCTGGTGACACTGTTAGGTTCACAGGCAATTGTCGGTACTTTGGTAGCCAGGTCTATATCTCCTCAAGCTGTCACAACCCAATTATTTGACCCTACACGAATTATCAGCGGTTTAGATATGCTGGTAGTCCAAGCGAATATCAACACCGTTTCAGCGCATTTTGCAGGGCTTGGAGTGTCGATATGGCTACTCAATCGGATTACCCGAACTTAGATAATTTGTATAGCAAATAATTCCCAGATATTTACAATACTTTTCTGGAACCCTCCCAGCTAACTATGAAGACCAATACCAGTTACTGAAAGGTGAGAAAAAACAGCCAAAAAGATGAAATAACTGTATTTATCGTCCTGGCAAGATTTATAGGGCAAAATTTTTGTATTGGCAATTCCTGCCCTAGCAAACCAAAATCAGTATATGCTGATGTTTTAGCAAGAAGACCCTAGGCAAAAAACCGAGAAAAATCTGTGCTGGATATTAAGCAAATACGGGAAAATCCCCAATTAATCCAAGAACGGTTGAACAGTCGTAGTGGTAAATACGACATCGAACCGATATTACAGTTAGACAAGCAACAACGGGAATTGGAGGGGACACGCAGTCAACTTCAAGCTCGTAGTAACGAAATTGGTAAAATTGTTGGGCAAAAAATTAAATCTGGTGTGAGTCCTCAATCTCCAGAAATTCAAGCCTTGCGGGATGAAGGTAACTCTGTAAAAGCGCAGTTGAGTGAACTGGAACCCCAAGAAAAAGCCCTCAAAGCAGAAATAGAGCAACTTGTATTAGCGCTTCCAAATTTACCCAGTGATTCCACACCTGTTGGTAAAAGTGAAGATGAAAACGTCGAAGTGCGACGCTGGGGTGAAGAGTATCTTCCCCAAAACCCAAATATTCTTCCTCATTGGGAAATAGGCGAAAAACTGGGTATTCTCAACTTTGAGCGTGCTGTGAAAGTTGCCCAAAGTCGTTTTGTGACTCTTGTTGGTGCGGGTGCAGCCTTGGAAAGGGCATTGATTCAGTTTATGCTGAAGACGCAAACCGAAGCTGGTTATGTAGAAGTTAGTCCGCCTTTGTTAGTGAATACTGATTCTTTAACCGGAACCGGTCAGTTACCCAAGTTTGCAGAAGAAAGCTTTAAGTGTGCTGATGATGAGTTGTGGTTGATACCCACAGCAGAAGTTCCTGTTACCAACCTTTACCGAGGAGAAATTCTGGCTGCGGAAGAGTTACCAATTTATCACTGTGCTTATACTCCCTGTTTTCGTCGGGAAGCAGGAAGTTATGGACGCGATATGCGGGGTTTAATTCGTCTGCATCAATTCAATAAAGTTGAGTTGGTAAAAGTTGTTCATCCTAGTTCTTCTTTTGATGAATTAGAAAAATTGGTAGAGAATGCAGAGGCAATTTTACAAGCGTTAAAATTACCTTATCGAGTAATTAACTTATGTACTGCTGATTTAGGTTTTGGAGCAACGAAAACTTATGATTTAGAAGTATGGTTGCCATCTTCTGGTAAGTATCGAGAAATTTCTAGTTGTTCTAATTGTTTTGATTTTCAAGCAAGGCGGGCTGATATTCGTTTTAAGGAAGCAGGTAAGAAGGGGACGCAGTTTGTCCATACTTTGAATGGTTCTGGTTTGGCTGTGGGGCGGACAATGGCAGCGATTTTAGAAAATTATCAGCAACCAGACGGCACAATTTTGATCCCGGAGGTGTTGCAACCTTTCTTGGGACGTGAGGTGTTGTAGCTATGGTGCCATTCATTTAGCTTAATACTTTAAGCATCCTAAAACTGGACAGCTTAATAAGGTGCGTTAATAAAATGTAATGCACCTTATAAAACTTACTTGTAAAAACGAATTTTTACTGGTTATGGGTAACAAAGGTTACAATATATTATCGAATTTTATCTAAAGAATATGGAGCTACACGCATATACCAGAACAATTTCCGATCTTTTTTCTGTAAAAAAGAAGTATGTTGTTCCTAGATTCCAAAGAGAATATTCATGGACAAAAGAGAAGGTTTCGGAATTATGGGACGATATTGTTGCAAATATTAATATCAGTAATGATGGACAATTTAATCATGAAGAGTATTTTATTGGATCACTAGTTCTTGTAGGAGATGACAAATCTCTATCAATGCAAATTGTTGACGGACAACAGAGACTTACAACGATAACCATACTACTTTCTGCGCTATGTCAAAGATTCATAGAAATTGAAAAAAGAAATTTGGCAGAATCTATATATGAGAACTATATTGCTGGTAAAGATGATGAGGGAAAAGACTACTTTAAATTAGAAAATGAAACTCCCAAGCCTTTTTTCCAAATATCAATTCAGCATATTGATAAAAAGCAAGAATCTGCTTATTCTGAAGAAGAGAAAAATTTATTCAATTCATATAACGAGTTTTATTCCTACACTTCTAAAGAATTACTTAAACAAAAATTTGGGCAGATTACAATAGAAAATGATTTATATGAAAACCTTTTAAAAGCAGTCAGAGATCAAGTCGTGAAGTATTTGAAAGTAATTTTCATCACTGTTAGTGAAGAAGACCAAGCTTATACAATATTTGAAACTTTGAATGCACGAGGGATGGATTTAAGTTTCGTTGACTTAATAAAAAATAAAGTATTTAAAAGTTTTACTACAAGACATCCTGATGATTATGCAAAGACTAAATGGAAAAAATTACGAAAAACAATAGCTTCAAGAGATGGTGTAGGTACTCTGGAAACATTTGTCAGGCATTGGTGGATAGCTAGATATAACTATACAAGTGCAGATAATGTTTACAAACATTTCAAGAAACAATGGAATGTTGGTGGAATAAACCCTGAATTTTTTTTAGATGAGTTAGTGAATGATGCTGAACTATACGTAAAAATATCTTCTCCTGTCGTAGAAGATTTTCCACAACAAGAAGAAAAACAATTATATAGATCATTGTCGGCATTGAAAACTTTCAATGTTAGTCAGCATAAACCTTTCTTATTAAACCTATTCAAAATACGACAGCAAAATTTTTTAACACTAACAGATGTAAAAGAAATTATTTGTTTTATTGAAAAATTTCATTTTTGTTTCAACGCTGTATGTTCTATGAGACCTTCAGGAATTGAACAAAGTTATTCTAAAGCTACTAGACAATTATTTGATGCAAAAGATAAAAAATCAGCTAGAAAAGTTATAGAAGAGTTGAAGCAACAATTGTTGACTCGGCTGCCGGAAAGGGATAAATTTAAAGATGATTTTTCTAAACTAAAATACCTTAAGAGCTATACCAAAGATAAAAAACTCATACAGTATATTTTTAGTCATATTGAATCTGTCAAGCAAACAACCAATGAGTTTAAGCCTGATAGTATAACTTTAGAACACATACTATCTCAGTCATCAGGGACAGAAGATTATATAGGTATGATCGGTAATTTACTGCCACTGGGAGCAAAATTAAATGGAGAAGCTGGTACTAAAAAACTGGTAGATAAAATAGAAACATACAACAAATCAAAATTTATATTAACGCAAGAATTTGCAACCAGTAACCCTGAAACATGGGGAGAAGAGGAAATTAAAGCTAGAACAAGTGATTTGGCAGAATATTGTTACAATTCAATATGGATTACCGAAGTGTAATGCTTGAGTTGGAGGTAGCGATCGCCCAAACTATAATTTAAGAAAGCGCAAAGGTTAATAAAACCCTGATTGCCATGTTAAAAAGTTACGAAGCAATTTATGAGAATGGTCAAATAAAGTGGATATCAAAACAGCCTCAAGTTAATACGGCCCGTGTCATTGTTACCTTTATAGAAGAAACTTTACCATCAAAGAAACGCCGCACTGCCCCTGAATCTATTGCAGGCAAAGGTAAAACATTAGGGGATATTGTCAGTCCTATAGTTGATGAAGAAGACTGGGAATGTTTTGTTCTCTCAGTATCCTGAACTTGATACTCATTTGATGAAGTAGTGGGCGCTCAGTCTAACTTAGGCAGAGTTTCATACTGTATGATGCTTTGAGTCTCTGCGTCCGTTCCCTAACTACTACAATGAAAATATATATCCGAATATTTTGATTAATTTGCTCTATGTCAGTTTTAGCAGCGATCGCAGTCTTGGCTGTTTTGATCTTGGTACACGAGTTCGGACATTTCATCGCCGCCCGTTCTCAAGGTATTCACGTTAACCGTTTTTCTTTGGGGTTTGGCCCAGTTCTTTGGAAGTACCAGGGATCGGAAACCGAATATGCTGTCCGAGCCTTTCCCTTGGGGGGTTTTGTGGGCTTTCCCGACGATGACCCAGATAGCGATATTCCACCCAACGACCCGAATTTGCTGCGTAACCGTCCCATTTTAGACCGGGCGATCGTCATCAGCGCGGGAGTTATCGCAAATTTAATATTTGCCTATTTGCTATTGGTAACCCAGGTGAGCGTTGTCGGCATAGGGGAAGCTAGCCAACCAGGAGTTTTAATCAAACAGTTAGCACCAGAGGTTAGTTCTGTAGCAGCTGAAGCAGGTATTCAACCAGGAGATGTCATCTTAGCAGCGGATCAAAGACAATTTGGGACTGTGCTGCAAGATATAGAAGATTTTCGGGACATTATCAAAAATAGTCCAAATCAGCCTGTGCAACTAGAAATTTCCCGTGGCGACCAAAGGCTATTAGTGAATGTAATTCCTGAAGATAAGCCCACTGGAGGCAGTATTGGCATCGGACTTGCTCCCAACGGTGAAGTTGTCCGCCGTCCTGTGAATAATCTGGGAAGAGCTTTTAATCTTGGTGCTACAGAATTTCAGCGCCTTGTAACTATGACGTTTCAAGGATTTGGACAACTGATTACCAACTTCGGTGAAACGGCTGGTCAAGTAGCTGGGCCGATTAAAATTGTGCAAATTGGTTCAAATATCGCCCAAAATGATACAGGCAGTTTGTTCTTCTTTGCCGCTTTGATTAGCATTAACTTGGCAATTATCAATATCTTGCCTTTACCAGCTTTAGATGGTGGACAACTGGCATTTTTGCTGATTGAAGGTGTGCGTGGTAAGCCATTACCTAATCGGATTCAAGAAGGTGTGATGCAAACTGGTTTAGTGCTACTTTTAGGACTAGGCATTTTTCTGATCGTCAAAGAAACCACTCAATTAACTTCCCAGTTGGAATGGGTGCAAAAGTTGTTCCAGTGATTGTTACCCGCAAATCACCATCTCAAAAGCAACGGGCGTTAGAAATTCTCGCGCGTTTGCAGGATCTTTATCCCGATGCAACTTGCTCTTTGAATTACTCAACGCCCGTACAACTGCTGGTGGCAACTATTCTCTCTGCCCAGTGTACGGATGAGCGAGTCAATAAAGTTACACCAGCCTTATTTGAGAAGTTTCCTGACGCAGCTAGTTTAGCTAATGCTGACTTAGGAGAATTAGAAAACTTGGTGCGTTCTACAGGGTTTTATCGCAATAAATCCAAGAATATTCAAGCGGCTTGTCGGATGATTGTCAGCGAGTTTAACTCTGTGGTTCCCAACCAAATGGAGCAATTATTAAAACTTCCAGGTGTGGCGCGGAAGACCGCAAATGTAGTCTTAGCTCACGCTTATGGCATTAATTCTGGGGTGACAGTAGATACTCACGTTAAACGCCTGAGTCAACGTTTAGGTTTAACTCAACATCCTGACCCCATCCGCATTGAAAAAGATTTAATGGCGTTGTTACCTCAACCAGATTGGGAAAATTGGTCAATTCGCCTGATTTATCACGGTCGTGCTGTGTGTAAGGCTCGTTCTCCTGCTTGTGAAGCTTGTCAGTTGAGTGATTTATGCCCCACTGGGAAAAACAGTTGATGGCAGGGTAGAGAAAATAAAAAATCCCTAGAATCAATGGGGACACTGTAGAATAGAAAATGCTGTCTTTAAATCTGTTAGAGAGTGTATGGCAAAAAAGAGTATGATTGAGCGCGAGAAAAAACGCGCCAAAATGGTAGAAAAGTACGCCGAAAAGCGGGAAGCGTTGCTAGAAGAGTTCAGAACAACAGAATCTCCTTTAGACAAGTTGGAAATTCACCGGAAAATTCAACAGCTTCCCCGTAACAGTGCGCCCAGTCGCCGCCGCAATCGCTGCTGGGTAACTGGTCGTCCTAGAGGTGTTTATAGCGACTTTGGACTATCTCGGAACGTGCTACGGGAATGGGCGCATGAAGGCTTGTTACCTGGAGTTGTTAAGTCTAGTTGGTAGTTATTGGTCATTAGTCATTAGTCATTAGTTTAGACAAAGAACTAATGACCGCAATAATTCAAAAATTTTGACTTCCCCCCAGGGGTTGTTATTGACCACAACAACGGTCTATACCTAGACTTTCTAAGAGTAGATCGCTGACGGCGTTGGCGATCGCAAACTCTCCATAGAAACTTTTGGAAAAATCAAATGCCTGCATCTCTGTGACAATAGCTATTACTAGAGATCCGAGGTCATTTTCTCCCTCCATGCGTTGTCGGACAAAAATTTGGGCGGCGCGTTGGGCAATTTTTTGATTGACTATTTCTGGTAAAAATTCTGTGTCTAGCCACCGCAATAAACGATCTTGCAACCATTCACCTTCGAGTAGGGGGTTTTGAGACGGTGGTAGAGTGATGGGTGGAATTGCTTCAGTCATCTTTTTTAAACGCAGAGGAACGCTGAGAAAATTGCAGTAAACCAGCGCTGGGGAAAGGTTTCCCACCACAGTCCGCTGGTGAATCCCTCAGGAGAAACACCTGAGCGTTCCTCTGAGGTTTTTTTATTTTGCTTAATTATGCAATATGATATCGCTGCTATTATTCGTGGTTATGCTCAAGGTTATTTTCTCATGGCTGACGACAATACAGGCCTGGGATGGTATGGAAGCCGCGATCGCACTTTGATTCCTTTGGATGAGCGATTTCGTTATCCTAAGTCGTTGCAGCGTGTTCTCAATCAAGAGCGTTTTACGGTGGCGATTAATCGAGACTTTCCGGGTGTGGTGGCTGGATGTGCTAACCGCGAAACTACATGGATTTCCCGGGATTTACAAGAAATTTACTGGTTACTTTACCAGCATGGTTATGCTTATAGTTTTGAAACTTGGCAAGGTGATGAACTGGCTGGAGGCATTTTAGGGATTGTCATTGGCGGTGCTTTTATTGGTGAGTCGATGTTTTACCGCATTCCTGAAGGCTCGAAGGTGGCAATGGTAAAGTTGGTGGAAAGATTACGTCAACGCCAGTTTGTGTTCTTTGATGCTCAAATGATGAATCCCCATTTAGAACGATTTGGGGCTTATCGCATTGGGGATGAAGAGTATCAGGTTTTACTGCATCAGGCTTTGCAGTGCAGTTGTGATTTAGTGTAAATGGTAAAGATTTAGTGCTATTTGGAAATGCAGCTTCAATAACTCGTGAATCACTTTGAGGCAGAACAAACGTTACTCTCTCGCTTATAACTACTCTTTTTTCTCAAATTTTCTGATAATGGATAGGGCTGAAGCGCGGGGGCTTGACGCATCAAAACGCGTAAAACAGCAGATTTCTGCTGTTTCTTGTTTGTTGTCCTTAAGTATTACATGATTGATTACTTCAGGGCGTGAAAATTTTATTTACTAGCTAATGCTGGTTCTTTGACAGTTTGCTGCAAGATTTGGGTGTAAAGTTCACCTAGTTGAGTGGCTACTCCATCCCAACTAAACTTTGTTTCCACACGCTTTCTCCCAGCCTGACCTAATTTGCCTCTCCATTGGGGGTTTAACAAAATTCGGTCGATAGCAGCGCTAAAAGCAGCTACATCTTGTGGTGGTGCTAACAAACCTGTGACTTCGGGAACTACAGTAAACTGAAGTCCGCCAACATCGCTAGCTACTACAGGTGTACCACTAGCCATTGCTTCAATTGCCACTAAACCAAAAGGTTCGTAGTGACTGGGAACAACGCAAACATCAGCCGCCGCGTAGTAAGTAGGCAAAATTTCTTGACTCAGACGACCAGGGAGGGTGGTAAAGTCATTCATCCCCAATTCGTTGATGATATTCTCAATGCGATCGCGCTCGATGCCGTCACTATTACCTGGAGTGCTACCACCACCAATAATGAGTTTGAGATCATCATCACCTCGTAATTGAGACTCGTTAACTGCACGTACCAAAGTTTCTATACCTTTGCGGGGGTCGAAACGTCCTACATATAATATGACTTTGGTTTCTGGCGCAATTCCCAACTCGGCTCTGGCGGCTTGGCGTTCCACTGCACCAAATCGGTGAATATCTGTACCGCAGGGAATAATATCGATATTACCTTTTGTGGAAACAAGCGATCGCATGTGTTCCTGCTCTTGGGGACTTGTTGCCACAATCCGTTCTGCTGTTTCCAAAACTTCTTTTTCCACTGTTAATCGCTGACTAGCAATCTGGGGAATATTTTCTATTGTGTTGTACTTAACTGCTCCTAAAGAATGGTAAGTATGAACCTGCCGAGTACCTTGGATTTTCTTCAGTTGCATCCCCACCCAGCTAGAGTGCCAATAGTTGGTATGCACTAATTCATAAGTAATATTATTTTCTTTTTGAAATTTGAGGAAGTTATCCAAAAATTCTGGCATGTGTTCCAACAGTTCATCTCGCGGCACAAATTCCACAGGGCCTGCTACTAGACGAACGGTGCGACAATTTTGGTTTAATTGAACAATTTCGTCTTGTTTTATACTTACCTTACGAGTAAATATATCAACCTGCCATCCTAGCTGCCCTAGTGCTTCACCCACATGACGCACATAAACGTTTTGTCCTCCAGCCTCTTCTTTTCCAATTTCAATTGCCGGGTCTCCATGAACTGAAATTAAGGCGACACGTTTTTCCGTGGTAGCGTTCATAGTTTGTGTGTTGCTGATTTTAAGAAGGTATCAGACGTTTCTAAATTTGCTAGGTGCAAACTTAGCTGAAGTATTTTGTATTGTTGAATAATCTTTATTTTAATTTAATTATGTCAAACAATTTAAAATACTTACTACTTGGTCTATACTTCTTTGCTCAGTAAATTCATTGAATCTCTCTATGCATAAACAACTATATTTATATCTAATGCTTATGATAGATGAACTTCAATTTAATAAGTGGTGTTTATACAGAAATGCTTTCTTAAATATGGTCTGTTTTCGATAACTGCCACAGTTGGATTTCATAACAAAGATGACGGTCAAAAATTGTGCGTGCTTCTAAGCCTTCCACAATCAGGTTTTTAATCCAACGATTAAATATCCAACGACCAAGTAAATGTATTGGTGGAACTGCGATCGCCACTACATCGGCAATATATTTGATAGTACTCAGCCCAAAGGTGCGGAAATTTTCAAGACACAAGTCAATGGTTGGCGCAATCTGAGCCGAAATATCCTCAGTTTTCACTAATTTGAAGCCAGCTTGCTCTAACGCAGCGTGAAGAACACTAGCAACATGACAATTAGAAAAGATGCCTTCATTATATTTGGCATCAACGCGGATCATATCGGCTAGCAGCAGGTAGCCACCACTATTCAGCAACCGCGCTGCACCTTGAGCTATGTCATCAGCAGCAATATATTGGCTACTTTCACTAAAGAGTATTAGATCGTAGGCGTGGGTTGGCTGGAAATCCTCAAATTTTGTTAAGTGGAACGGTATCTCACCTTTGGTGTGATCAATAAACTTCTCTTGCTGGAAGGGATCGGGTGCTAATCCCTCCACAGAAAAGCCACGATCTTGGAGGTAAGCAGCATTCCCACCAACGCCGCAGCCAACATCTAGCAAACTATTTGTTTCGGCTGGTATAAAAGTCAAAAGTTTAGCCATATAGGCTTCCTGAGCAATACGTAACCCCACAAGAGTCAAATCCTCAGTGGAGGCTGGAATAGTTTCCCAATATCCGTAATGGAGATAGGATGAACCTGTAAGTTCTAGATAGTAATTGATCGCAGCATTTTGGTAGCGAGTCGCTTGAGAAATCTGAATTAACTTTGGTTGATGCATTGGTAAATACAGTATAGTCAGCCAGTTTAAACTTTTGGAAATGAGACATCACCCGTAAAGCCCTGAAGATAACAGATGCGCTTACAGTTGACAGCCTTCCCGTAAGGTAGGGACTTAGTACGTATATCCCCACTTTTTAAAGTATCAGATAGTGGGAAATATGATTATCCAGACTATTTTAGTTTAAACACGAAACGCTACCTATACGCATAAATTTTTAAAATTTACAGTAGAGATAGCATTATTTTACTAATTTAGAAATACCTAAATAGTATTTTTCGTAATGTAAGTACTGCTCATGCTGAGATTTTCTGGTTAAAGTAATATCAAATCTCAGCTAACATTGCCAACTGTGACATTTATTGACTTAATCCATCATGTCTATTTGGATCTTTTTTCTCCTTCTTTTTATCAGGATCTTTTTTAGGTTTTTTAGCTTCTTTGTTGCCTTTTTTTTCCTTAGACATAATTGCACTCCAATATGGTGATATGTAGTCAAGAAAGGTCATTACAACGCTTTCCCTGTTGATTGATTACCCTAATTTCGCCTCTAGCATCTAACACCAAAGTTATAAACGCTATATCCTATTGAAGACCAGCGATTAGGTAGTCAAAGTAAGCGCCAACTTCGCTAGCGTCTTCTGCTGACATCATTGAGGTGACGACATTCTTCATTGCTCTGATACCTTCAGCAACAGCTTCAATGGGAGTACCAAGAGATCTATACATTTCTCTAGCACCAATAACTCCAATCTCTTGAATTGGTGTAGACTCACCTGTGACGACACTGTAAGTAATCAAGCGTAGGTAGTAATCCATGTCACGCAGACAAGTTGCAGTCATTTCCTGACCATACGCGTTACCACCAGGTGAGATGATATCTGGGCGCTTTTGAAACAGCTGATTTCCAGATTGTTTAACAATCCTCTCCCGGTTTTCGTTTAAGACCTGAACAAGACGTAGACGGCGTTCACCACTCTTGACAAAGTTCTTAATCGGCTCCATATCTCCAGGATTGAGATAGCGGGCTTCAGCATCGGCCTGTAAAATTGACTTTATAATTAGGCTCATCAACAAACTCCTTCAAAATAATGAAATTACTTCGCTTTACAGTGATTCTCAGGGGTACTTAATTAGTGGATTGACAAAAACTACTAATTAAAGATTTACCTTCTTTTGATTCACTCACGAATGGAAAGTTTAGAATGGGCCTCCCAAGCAATGAGGGTTTCTTTTACTCTTATGTGCTTGTTCTTCAGTTAGAGATTTTGCCGACTAAGTTTCAGGCGTTGGCTTAATATCTATAAATTTCTTATAATCTTCTCAACTTTTTTATTCAGGCAAGAACCGATAATTAAATAAATTATCTTTGTAATTTTTATTATAGCAGTTATATTTTCTTAAATACTTTATACAGGTAAAATACCTTATTCTCTTGTGGCTTGATACTTAGATTTTATGATTTTTGAAGTTAATTTGATACATAATTTAAGTATTGAAAAATTGGTAAAATGGCTTTTAACATTCACTACGTATACCTTTCAGCCTCAAATCTGAAAATATATATTTTCCATCTCGATTAAATACCTCCGTTTCAGCACAAACTATAGCAACAACCTAATAGCTTGTGTGGCGTAGCCATAATTATTTGCGTAGGTGGGAAGTAGAAGAAAAACTTTTTGAGTATACAGATTTTTTTCAATAATTAAATTAGGAGCCTTATATGACTGATGATTAATAATTGCTCAAATTATTCTAAAACTCAAATTACTAATCAAAATTTCTCCTGGTTACATTTTTAATAATTAATTGAGTATTAAAGTAGAATTTAAAATCTCTGACTTAATGTATAAAATATACACAGTAAAGCGATACCATATTTTACTACTGAATAATAATATGTCCACATCATTGACATGGTGTTGATTTTTTATGCCTAAATAAACCCTTAGATAGAGGGTAATATTAATAGTGCAGTCATACTTATGATTATTGCACTACTAATGTCTAAAAATATATTCACTAAGATATATTTACACATATTCATGCCTTATATGAATATAAATCTATCTAAATAGTTATTTTAAAGAAATTATTGTTTTAAGTAAGTTACCTTTTAAAAATTGGGTTAGCATTTTATATGAGGTAAGTATAGCTAAATGCCAATCTAGAAACATATTAAATAAACCAAGCTATACCGACTAATAAGCAAATTTAGGTGAAACTTTTTCATGCATTTGCCGACACCAAAGTAAACCAAAATTGCACAAAGTATTTTATGAAAGCACTATTGATTTATCCTCAATTTCCCCAGTCATTTTGGTCTTACGATCGCTTTATGAAAATCGCCGGACTCAAAGCTGTTTTGCCTCCACTAGGAATCATTACAGTAGCAGCCCTTCTACCCCAAGATTGGGAAATTAGATTTTGCGATCGCAATGTCAATCTGGAAACCGAGGCTGATTGGGAGTGGTGTGACTTAGTGATCCTCTCGGCGATGCTGGTACAAAAGCCAGACTTCCACGCCCTAATTCAAAAAGCAGTGCGCTTAGGCAAAAAAGTTGCAGTTGGTGGCCCATACCCCACCTCTGTCCCTCAAGACGCTCTTGACTCTGGAGCGCATTACCTGGTTTTGGATGAGGGGGAACTCACGATTCCCCAGTTTCTGGAAGCCCTCAATCAAGGCCAGGAGCAAGGAATATTTCGCTCTTTGGAAAAACCTGATGTTAGTCAAAGCCCGATGCCGCGTTTTGACCTACTACAACGAGATGCCTACTTGATGATGGCTATCCAGTTTTCTCGAGGTTGTCCCTTCAATTGCGAATTTTGCGACATTATTACACTTTATGGTCGTAAACCACGCACCAAAGAACCCCAGCAGGCCATAGCTGAGTTACAAGCCCTGTATGATTTAGGTTGGCGAGGGTCACTCTTCATCGTTGATGACAACTTTATTGGCAATCAGCGTAACGTTAAACGCTTCTTAAGAGAATTGATTCCTTGGGTTAAGCAGCACAATTATCCATTTACCTTCATCACTGAAGCTTCTGTCAATTTGGCAGAAGATGACGAACTTTTACAATTAATGAATGAAGCAGGTTTTTATGCGGTGTTTCTCGGTATTGAAACCCCTGACCAAGATAGCCTGCAATTAACCCAAAAGATGCAAAATACTCGCAATCCCCTCATCGAAGCCTGTCGGAAAATTAATGACGCAGGGATGCTGATATATGCCGGCTTTATCCTTGGTTTTGATGGCGAACGCCCAGGTGCAGGAGAACGAATCCAAGCTTTTGTGGAACAAACCAGTATTCCTCAACCTATGTTAGGTATCCTCCAAGCTTTGCCCAATACGGCTTTATGGAACCGGCTGCAAAAAGAGGAGCGTTTATTAGAGGGTGTTGGTGTGACTGAGCTAGGGGACCAGAATAGTTTGATGAATTTTGTCCCTACTCGTTCCGTAGCTGAAATTGCTAAGGAGTATACAGAAGGCTTCTGGAAATTATATGAACCCAGTAACTATCTCAGACGCTGTTTCCAGCAATGCCTGAGTATTAACTCGCCAGTAGAGCGAAAGCAAACTATGCAATTTTCTCCAGGTAAAGGGTTGCGGCTGGTTACTCAGTTAATCTGGCATCAAGGCTTACGGCGCCAGGAAATCCGCTGGCAGTTTTGGCAACAACTATGGACGATTTTGTGGAAAAAACCGCAAGTTCTGAATATGTATTTGGGTCTATGCGCTGCTGGCGAACATTTTTGGGAGTACCGCGCTTTAGCTAGAGAACGCATTACTCAACAAATAGGCTACGACCCACTGAGAGCGCCCGTGCTACCTGAGCCAGAACCAATGCTGGTAAAATCTTGAACTAAATAAGCGATCGCCTGGATGAAAATCATTAGTACTTACGCAAAATTCACTGGAGATAGGCGATCGCTATTCACAAAGGTACAAGATGTAAGATAAATAATAGACACTAATAACTAATAGACATGGCAGAGAGTAACCAACTAGAGATACGCCACATGAGTCCTCAAGTCAGAAAGTTAATTAAAACCTACGCTGCGGTTAATAACTGTACACAGTCGGAAATGTTAGAGCGGATGATTTTGGAATGGGATGCCCAACAAAGTGGGAGTGAACGACCACCAGGAGACGAAGACGAGTAGCTTTTGTTAATGTACCAGGCTATTCACAGAAAAATTTTCTTGAAATAGGGTCTTCCTTCAGGGATTGAATAAAATCCTTCAAAGTTAACAGGTTGCCATTTAAGGTGAACTTAGGGGTACCATTGGGAGCAACAATTATCACCTCACCATCTTTGAGCTTCATCTTATTCTTAATGCTGTCCCATAGAGTATCGAAGCTCTCATCATCCTTGCAACCATTAGCTTCCAGGAATTTTTGCCGTACTTCGGTTTTTAGCGATCGCACTTCTGCTGCTTGGGTGCGTTCTTCAAAGTGCTTAAGGACATCTTCAGAAACATTTTCTCTCAAAATTTTGTTTTCCGCCTGAACTTGCTCCAATTGGATTTTTAGAGCTTGCAGTTGTGAAATTAAAGCGGCTGATCTTTGGTATTCACCTTTTAAGGCGAGTTTTGCATTGGCTAACAAAACTTGGGTATCTAGCTGCTGTTGGTTTTGACTTTTTTCAGGTTCCATTTTTACCACTTGTATTATTCCTTCAAGAGTTACTTGTAACGAAAATAACTACTGAAAATAAAGATATCTAGAGACGAAATTTAAAAATGCTTTGATGGGATTTGATAAAAAATATCCCCAAACTTCTGTAGTGCGGGCATCTTGCCCGCTAATCATTTTAGTTCACAACAACTATGTGAGATTGTTAGCTAAACCGACCAAACTGCGAAGATGCCCATTTTGAGCAAATCGCTCTGTTAAAATTTGTTGATAAACGGCTTCATAGCCATCAGTCATTTGCCGAGTGCTGAAATAGTCTTCGATATGTTGCCGACAAGTATGGCGATCTAACTGAGTTACCTGATCAATAGCACTAATGCACTCTTGAATGTTATCGCAGAGGTAACCAGTCTTCCCGTGTTCAATCACCTCGACAGTAGCTCCCATTTTCATGGCAATTACTGGCGTACCAGAAGCCATTGACTCAATCATTACCAACCCAAACGGTTCGCGCCAAGTAATGGGAAACAAAGTTGCTACTGCACCGCCCATCAGAGCATTCTTTTGAGCATGATTAGCTTCACCTAGATACTCAATTTGCTGAGAGTCAATGTGTGGTTTGATTTCCTTCTCAAAGTATTCCACATCAACGACATCCACCTTCCCTGCCATTTTCAACCGCCAGCCAGCTTTTTTAGCAATTTCTATTGCTAAGTGCGCTCCCTTCTCTGGAGATATCCGACCCAGAAATGCTAGGTATGGAGGATCTTTTGGTTGGGCATGAAACTCATAACTGCTGACATCAATCCCGTTATATACAGTTGCTATGTAGTTCAGTCCTAACCTTGGTTCCCTTTGTGTATGGGAAATACTAACGTAGGGTTGATCTTTAGCAAATTTAAACATTTTTTCGTTGTCTGGGGTGAAGATCCCATGCAACGTGTGAACTGTAGGCGTTTTGACTAGATGCGCGTAGGATAACGCCCCAAG
Organism: Nostoc sp. CCY0012; assembly: GCF_963920855.1. Classification (NCBI taxonomy): domain Bacteria; kingdom Bacillati; phylum Cyanobacteriota; class Cyanophyceae; order Nostocales; family Nostocaceae; genus Nostoc; species Nostoc sp. CCY0012. The sequence goes on from NZ_CAWUDM010000041.1 coordinate 19,825, forward strand.
CCCCGTGTGGGCGTGAATAATATCAAATTTGTCCGCCCGTTCATAAGCTGAAGCTAAATTTAGCATCTCGTAGATGCTGCAATCTTTGACAGTAGAATCAAGTCTGAGCGCACGGGGATGAACTGACACAAGCTTTGCCAGACTGATAGAATCTCCCGATGCAAATAAGGTTACTTCGTGTCCGCGTCTGACTAATTCATCGGTTAGCAACCCTACTACTAACTCAATGCCGCCATAAGCTGGGGGCGGTACTCTCTCCCATAAGGGAGCTATCTGAGCAATTCGCATCACAAACCTCTAAAAAATTTAGACTTTATGAAAAAATGTTATTTTGTGTTTAAATAGTGTTTAGAATCAATTTCATTTAATAATAAACACTCAATAACAAGACAAATTCTTCTTAAACATTCTCTTACCAAGTTTATGCTTAAATTTATATATATATTTTCTGTTTTATATAGGGAAATCCCTCTGTATTTAAGAGGTAAATAAGTTCTAATTTACGAGAAAACTGTGCTTATGTAAGAGTTTTTTTAAGGAATTTTTTGCTTAATTCTATTTATATACAATGGCTAAACTCTAGATAAATAGAGAACTTCAGGCAAATATTCTCTGTTATTAACTGCTAATTATTTAACTCCTAAAGATAATTTAAAGAATAAATTGTGCATATTCCTTCCGGGCGGCTTTCCGTACTTTAAAACTGAGAAGGAGACGCAAAAACAAAATCCCCCTCAGACTTAGCATGGTGTGCAATCTTTGTACTGAGAGGGTTTGATTATTTTCTTAACTTTATATGTCTTAATAGAAACAAGAGTAACGTAATCCTAACGTATTTTCGTTATTGCGACCGTAAGGAAGCAATCTCAAAACCTTGGTTTTCGTAGCGAGTGCGTAAGTCCTAAGAGATAATTAAAGATATTTTTTGGTAAGTATTTTTAAGATAAAAATTTATATCCAGTTCAAGAGTTATCTATTGTCGTTAACTTGGCTGTTTCGACTCTAGAAGACTGGGGAAGGCTGAGTTGAGTAGAAGTGCGATCGCGGCTGCTAGTTATGATTCATCCAAAGTTATACTGCGAAACAGTCACTATGGACAGAGTTAGCAAGCAGCCACGTTTTACCCAAAAAAGTAATCAATCGCACCTAAAATAATGGCTATAAAGACCATTGGATTGAGTAAATGAGGAATTAGGGAATTTTTGGGAATTAAAAATTAAAACCCAAAATTTTGTGATTTTTAATGTTTTAACTCCTATCCCCAATGGCTCAATTTGTAGTTTGTGCAGCTAGCATCTGTTTGAGCTTTTCTAATTCAGAAGCCCAGCGTGGATCTGGACGAATGGTGTCTGAGTCACTACTTGTACTAGTTTCACGGACACCGCCGCCGCCACGTCGAGACTTCTTAGCACCTTTCTCACGACGACTGCTTTCTTTGTTGGTGTTAGGAACGGGATGACTACCCGCAGCACTACTAGCAACTTTAGGTGCTTGTTGCTCCTCACCCTCTTCACCTTTGGTTCGAGGTAATGCTTTTTCTAGCTTGATAGGAGTCTCTTTGAACAATTGACCATTATATTTTTCAATAATTTGATCAGCTTGTTCGTCATTGTTAACTGTGAGAAAACCGAAACCACGACATTTGCCTGTTTTTCGGTCTTTAATCAGTTTCGTAGTGACAGCATCACCTTCTTCCGCAAAGACTGCTTGCAGATCTTGACGGTCTATTTCTTCTTTTGGCAAATTGCCTATATATAGGCGAACGGACATGAACTATACCTCCAGAGTTGAATGAACATGGCAAGGCAAGAAAACAATAACTTGGCTTTGGCTTTAGCTTTGGTTGCTAAATAAATGCTATTTACCAAGACTGCCATAAACCAAATTTTTTACTCCAAACTGTCAACCTATACAATACAGTTTTTCGTTGGGATCAAGCTTGTTTAATATGAAAGCGCACACAACGCTTAGCTAATACCAGCTTAATTCTAAGAATTGTAAATTTATTAGCCCACTGCCTGCTAAATTGAATATCTTCTTTGATGACCTTGCCCGCGGAATTAAATACCATTCTCTACATTACCACGGTATTATCTACGTAGCTAGTTCAACGCACACATTTTCGATAATATCATGATGGAATCGTAGCACAACATACATTTTTTTCTCAAGAGTGAATATTAGAAACAAAAACCAGCCGTCGGCTGGTTGATTTTTTGCTGTGTTGGCAGAATAAAACGGATATATTGGCGTAAAATAGCTGATTTTGAAAACCAACTTCTAGTGTTAAGTTACATTAACTACTGGGAATTGTGTTAACAAATGTAACATTTGCCTACTAATTTTGCAACTTTTCTTCACATTTAGCTGGGGAGTGGGAAAGGTGGAATAAAGAATTGGAGCAAGTAGATCAGGTTTAGCCAGTGAGAAAAATGTATGCGCCCCAAGCCTGAGCAGCGATCGCCACAACAGTAGACCAGATGGGATGAGGGCTGTGAATGGTTTTACCGCTTTGAGTTTGTACCGTGTGGATATCAATCCAGGGTGTTGCACTCTGGCGGAACCAGCCTGTGACGATAACTTGCCGACCAATTAAATCCTGGGGATTAACTGACTGTCCTAAGTAAGTGTGGTGTAATTTTACTAACCCTGTACTGCACTGTAAAATTAAATCTTGTCCTAAACAATTGGCAATACCTGGACGACCTAATAGTTTGCCGACCAGACACACGCTGATGCTATCAATAGGAATACCAGACGGATTAGTTAATAAGCTGGGTAGAAGTTCAGCATTTTGCACACTGGCCGTTTTGATATCGGGAAAAAAAGAATTCATTCGGAACACCATACCGATGCTAAAGCCAATCAGTAGGCAACCCGTGACAAAAGACCAATCTTCGTATATCCACTTTAAATTTAAAATCTTCAGCGCGAAAGCAGTCTGCCAGGTTAGCCAAATTAAACCGGCAAACACAGCACCTAGCGGGATACCCACAAAAGGAGCAATGTTTAATAAGAAGGCGTGACGCTTTACCTTAGCAGTTTGTTGACTAGTCAGATGTAATTCGGTGTCTATATGCCAGTGACGGGCGATTTGATTGAGGCGTTGAATGCGATCGCCTATTAAGGGATGGCTATTGCTAAAGGTAAACCAGCGGCGATAGGGGTTGACTGTATCCCACATCAAAATCGATTCAAAGGGTAAATGACCTGCAATACTACCCAAAGAAAGACTTTGCTGATAACTGACTGGTAACAGGAGATTTAAACTTTCTAAATACCCACTAGTATGTTCGGTTCTTTGGACATCACTAGAAATTCCCATAGCAATTTTGAGTAAAGCACGCGTCAGGGCATTGGGATTGCCAGTGATTTCTGCGGCCAGGCGATCGCTATAATAAAGCCTTAACCGCGACAGCCATAAAGCCAAACTAGTTAATAAACACCAAAATCCATAAATGACGCTAGCCAAAATAGTGATTGGTCTACACCAAATTCCTGAGGCTTTTTTGTTTCCCCAGGCTGATATTTGCTGATATAACCCATAAATTGGTAATGACACCAGCAACACCAATGACATGACCACAATATCCCAGTGGGAAATATGCCCTAGCTGTGTGCCATAAATCGTGGCAATTTCATCATCTGCCAGTTGATCTAATAGCCCTTGACTAACTACAATGCGAGCGTTACGGCATAAATAGCCATAAGTCAGTGCCACTGGTGCATCTATGGGCAAAATTCGGAGTTTAGGTGATTGCCAGCGACGCTGTTGGCAGTAACGTTGTAGTACCCTAGCTGTTTCCCGACTGTAGCCATGTAAGACATCTTTGGGTAACTCTCGCTGACCATAAAAGGTTGTCATTAGCCAATCCAGCAACCAAGGTGATAGTCCGATCATGATGAACAAAACTATCAACAAAAATGAAGTAGGGTTGCGATAGAGAAACTGTAATGGCTGTAAATATGGTAATTTGACTAAAGTATAGTTAGTCACACCCATAGCAAATTTGAGGACTTCTCGCAGTACCCAAAACAAAGCCATGAATGTTCCGGCTGCTAACAATCGCAAGGGAATTAACTTAGGCTTCCGCAACGGCTGCCATACCTTGGCGCGTTTTGCCTGTCGCCAATAAACACTGGATTGTGGCGCTTGTGTATAGCTAGTAGAACCTAAAAACCCCCCTGTGTTGCTGGATGATTCTTCGATGATTTTGGGGCGGTAATTAGCCGAGGGTATGGCTGTATTGCGCCAACCACCTGGAGGCACAACCGATGAATTGCCAGAGTTTGTAGTTTCTGCTACTGTATCTTTGGGTTGCGGTTTTGATGTCGTGGTGTTTTGAGAATTATCAAAAGCAACAAACCCCGTTGGAGATTTTTTTGACTCTTTGCTACTTTTTTTAGCTTTTGTCAAGTGAGCCAGAGCAGTTTTAGCCCACTCCTGGACTTGTTGATTTTCGCTTTCAGTGAGAGTTTGACACAGGGCGATCGCCTTGCGGAGTTGCCCACTGCGTGCATAAGCCATCACTAAACCAACACGGGCTTGTAACCTAGCGGTAGCATTTTCAGAGCTACTCGCCACGGGTGTGAGTTTAGCGATCGCTGTTTGATAATTTCCTTGCTTGAGGGCTACTAAACCGGCCTCCAAAGACAATTCGACATGTGTTGGCATAGCGTCTCGTAGAGAAGGCATAGAAAATTTGGCACTTTAATCGCTGCTAACTGATCCACGGTTGTACAACAGCGCGAATCTCTGATGCCGTGGTCATCAATTGCGCCCGGTTAGTCCCAGCAAGTGAATTATTCTTCCACAGGTTGACCAGAATATACCGGGGCGATCGCACTTAATTTTAAGTCTGGATGATCTCCCTGTAACTGTTGACAATTCCATTCATTACGGAATAGCAAAACTGGGCGTCCCATACTGTCTTTGACTGTAGTGGTGTTAAAAATACGTCCCACCTTATTCAAAGCTTCCCAACCACCTTCAACCCAACGAGCGACGCTGTAGGGCAATAAGTCTAATATGGTTTCTACACCATACTCGTTTTGTAAGCGAAACTGCACCACTTCAAATTGCAACTGACCCACTGCGGCCATAATGGGATCGCGTTTGGCTTCATCAGCTGAATACATAATTTGGACTGCACCTTCTTCGCGCAACTCCGAGATGCCTTTTTGGAATTGCTTAAATTTTGAGGGGTTGGGGTTTCTGAGGGTAGCAAACAATTCAGGTGAAAAATAGGGAATCCCTTCATATTCCAGTTTTGTCCCTGTGTAAATGGTATCGCCAATGGCAAACACACCTGGATTGTTTAAACCAATCACATCGCCAGGATAAGCTACATCAATGGATTCTCGTTCCTGGGCAAACAGTTTTTGTGGGCGAGAAAGACGGACGACTTTGCCAGTGCGTGCATGATTCACTGTCATATCTTTTTCAAACTTTCCTGTGCAAACCCGGATAAATGCCACGCGATCGCGGTGTTTTGGGTCCATGTTCGCTTGCAGTTTGAAGACAAACCCCGAAAAATCCGGGTACGTAGGGGGAACTTCACCCACACTACTTTGATGAGCGCCAGGCTTGAGTGCATACTTCAGGAAATAATTCAGGAATAACTCTACCCCAAAGTTCGTCATGGCGCTACCAAAAAACACAGGGGTCATTTTGCCTTGATGTACCAATTCCAAATCTAGTTCTGGTCCCACACCATCTAAAAGTTCTAGATCATTTTTCAGTTGGTGATAAAGTTCCTCTTCTAACAGTTCCTCAATTTTGGCATCACCTAAATCTACAGTCGTATCGCGGGCTTCCCGGCTACCGTGGGCGCTACGTTCAAACAGATGGATTTTTTGTTCGTGTCGGTCAAAGACACCTTTAAAGCGATCGCCCATACCAATGGGCCAATTAACTGCATAAGTCTGTAAACCTAATTCTTGTTCAATCTCATCCAACAGTTCTAATGCTTCCCTACCCGGACGGTCGAGTTTATTGACAAATGTAAAGATAGGTAAACCCCGCAGCTTACACACTTCAAATAATTTCCGCGTCTGGGGTTCCAAACCTTTAGCCACATCAATCAGCATCACTGCATTATCAGCGGCAGCTAAGGTACGATAAGTATCTTCACTAAAATCTTGGTGTCCGGGTGTGTCTAGTAAATTGATCTGACAATTTTGGTATGCAAACTGCAATACCGTCGAGGTAATGGAAATACCCCGTTGTTGTTCCATTGCCATCCAGTCCGAAGTAGCCTTACGCTGCGCCCTCCTGGCCTTAACAGCGCCAGCTTCGTGAATAGCACCCCCGTATAACAGGAGTTTTTCTGTAAGTGTAGTTTTACCCGCATCAGGGTGAGAAATAATCGCAAAATTACGACGAAGTTCCACTGCATCATGCAGTTCCGTCTGAATTTCAGTTGACATAACTGTACTGGTTTCCTTGTTACTTAACTTATCTTAATTTTTTTCTACTATAGTGAGTGTTTTAATCTTAAAACAACGACGATCATGATAGGCTCTTAATATCACCAACAATTTTAGTTAGTGAAAAAAATGTATAAGATAGATACAAAAAATTCTGCTTTTTTGGTAACGCCTTTGTATCTGTCAGACGGCCTACTGCCATTTTATTAGTTACCAATGATTCAGATATCTGCTGCATGAGAGACTAATAATATTTAAGTAATAGTCTCAATGTTTAGCAGCACAGACAAAATTTTTACTATCGTTTAATTTTCCGAATTTTTAACACCAATGCTCATATTTGGATATCAAAAATAGGAGATTAAGAATGGGATGATTGCCCAATACCTAATATCCGATTTTCTCATGATGAATTTGATGAATTTTTTGTTGGGTTGGATAGATATCGACCCAGATGTAAAATACAAAATTGCCCCACAACTTCATAAAGAGTAGGGCAAGGACAGTTAAGCACTGTTTGTAGTGTGTCCGACAGCAGAAAAAACTTTACCTGCTTTTGTGACGCTTTGTTTTGTGTCCATTGCGTTATTTTTCTTTGCAAAACTCTATGTATCCCACTCATCGTCCCCGTCGTCTGCGTACCCATCCCCAACTGCGCCGGATGGTACGTGAAACTGTGTTAACAACCAGTGACTTAATTTACCCACTTTTTGCTGTAGCCGGTTCAGGAATTGCCCAAGAAGTCAAATCCATGCCTGGAGTCTACCAATTATCGGTAGATAAAATTGTCGAAGAAGCAAAAGCAGTATATGACCTAGGAATCCCCGCCATTATTCTTTTTGGCATTCCTGAAGACAAAGATGTCGATGCTACTGGTGCTTGGCATGATTGCGGTATTGTGCAAAAAGCGGCAACTGCGGTAAAGGCAGCAGTACCAGACTTGATTGTCATTGCTGATACTTGTTTATGTGAATACACTAGTCACGGTCACTGCGGTTATCTGCAAGTTGGTGATTTAACAGGCAGAGTCCTCAATGACCCTACCTTAGAATTACTGAAAAAAACTGCGGTTTCCCAAGCCAATGCAGGTGCAGATATCATTGCTCCTTCGGGAATGATGGACGGCTTTGTCCACGCAATTCGTGAAGGTTTGGATGCAGCAGGATTTCAAGATATACCGATTTTATCTTATGCTGCTAAGTATGCTTCGGCTTACTATGGCCCATTCCGCGATGCAGCAGATTCGACACCGCAATTCGGCGACAGAAGAACTTACCAAATGGACCCAGGTAATACCCGCGAAGCCATTAGAGAAATCGAACTAGATATAGCCGAAGGTGCAGATATGCTGATGGTGAAACCAGCCTTGGCATATATGGATATCATTTGGCGTGTTAAGGAGGCGTGTAACTTACCCGTTGCGGCTTACAACGTGTCTGGTGAGTATTCAATGGTAAAAGCTGCGGCGCTTAATGGTTGGATTGATGAAAAGCGTGTGGTGATGGAAACTTTAACTGGGTTTAAACGTGCGGGCGCTGATTTAATTTTGACTTACCATGCTAAAGAAGCGGCGCGGTGGTTACGGTAAGGTAAGTGAATAATCAGAATTTAAGAAATCTCACGCAAAGGCAAGGCAGCGCGGTCTTGGGGGTTTCCCCCATAAGCGACTGCCGCGCAAAGACGCAAAGTATTTATTTGGGTTTTGGTGTCTAGACGTGAGATTTTTGTGAATCTAGCTATGTAATAATACGTAAATAGACGATTTCCATGTTTGCCAGAGTGGAAGGCGATCGCTTATAAAAGAAGTAGTTAATAAATTTTTGCTGATCGACATTTATTGTCAATTGATTTAATAAAAACTTTGATATTTCAAGTGGAGCATGGGATATAGATATGCAAGTCTTGAGAGAGCGTGCGGGGCTTACCCGTGCAGAAGTTGCCTTCAGGCTTGCAATCAGTGAAACCAGTGTGCGTAACTGGGAAGCTGGGCGGACTGAACCCACCATGACACCAAAAAAATATTTAGATGCTTTGCGTTTGTTTAAATGCACACCTGAAGAATTGGCCATAGCCAGCGAAAAATCTATTAATCAGCAACATAAACGCAAACCAGGCAGACCCAGACGCTTCCGTGAAAATCAAGAATTAACTATCTAAATTGAATTAAATGTAAAATGCTGATCCAGAATTAGTTTTATCTAGATGAGAATGGGAATGTCGAGTTGATGTGGATGTCAATAAGTGATGGTAACAATTACATCAATGATGGTAGTTGCTGTGTCATTACTGCTCGACGAGTGGGAATATTGATTTCTGTCACGAAATGTTTCCCAGTGGATGCATAAAAAACCAGTAAAGTTTCGTCATCTGGTTGATGAGTTCCTACTAATTTGTCAACTTGGCGGATAACTTCTGTAAAATTCGCTCCTGAAGCTTCCGAAACAGCAATGGTTTTTTGGTCTTCTCTGGTGAGGCGCTGATCATTATTACTATCAGTAGTCACGACTTCATACCAAATCCCCTGCACCTTGTTGAATAAATCTCCCGTCGGCATTTGTTGACCTAGTTTTTCATATCGCAGAAACAAAAAATTATTATTAGGAATCAACTTTTGTGCTGACTTATCGCTAGTATTAAAAAATAAGAAATTCCGAATAATCGATGTTTCTTTGTCATAATATGACTGACGGTAGTGTTTTTGATATCTGATAGTTGCCATCAGGTAAGGTGTGTCTTTCAAGGATTCAAAGGCATCTAAACTCATGTCTACCAGTTTATGAGTATCAGTTTCAAGGTTGACAAGGCTAGAAATAGAACGTTCCCGAAATAAATTTTCATAGATCCGATAAGCTGTGTAGCCTAATACTGCCAAGGCTGTCAGTCCAACAACCAAGAAAATCATAGCTTTAACAGACGTAAGCAAACTGAACAATCGGGATCTACTCATTGTTTAAAGTCTTAATAATCACAAGATGCCGGGAAACTATATATGTTGTGATTCATATAATAATTTCAGGGTTATAGCTGTTGGCTACAGCATATGTACTGCTATTTCCAGATGGGGCAGAAACTAGAAAATTATTTTTCGGCTATTACACCTTAGAGACAGAATAGAATTATAAGTCGGATTATCTTTGATCTCTAACTGGTGCGATCGCTCACGATATTCGCGCTCGACAGCACGATAAGATTCTAAAACAATAGTTGTCAAAAAGGTTTAAATGGCTGAAACACTATTTTTTAACGCTCTGAGGGAAGCCATTGATGAAGAAATGGCGCGTGATTCCAGCGTATTTGTCCTGGGTGAAGACGTAGGACACTATGGTGGTTCCTACAAAGTTACCAAAGACCTATACAAAAAATATGGCGAACTCCGCGTTCTCGACACCCCCATTGCCGAAAACAGTTTTACTGGCATAGCAGTGGGCGCAGCCATGACTGGATTGCGACCGATAATTGAAGGCATGAACATGGGCTTTTTGCTCCTAGCCTTTAACCAAATCTCCAACAACGCGGGAATGCTTCGCTACACTTCCGGTGGTAACTTTAAAATTCCTATGGTAATTCGCGGCCCAGGCGGTGTAGGTAGACAGCTAGGGGCTGAACATTCTCAACGATTAGAAGCTTACTTTCAAGCAGTACCGGGATTAAAAATTGTCGCTTGTTCCACACCTTACAACGCCAAAGGTCTTCTAAAAGCGGCTATTCGTGACGATAACCCAGTGTTGTTTTTTGAACACGTTTTGCTTTACAACTTAAAAGAAGAATTACCACAAGAAGAATACCTGCTGCCTTTAGATAAAGCAGAAGTGGTGCGTCAAGGCAAAGATGTGACAATCCTCACTTACTCACGGATGCGCCATCATGTATTGCAAGCCGTGAAAACTTTAGAAAAACAAGGTTTTGATCCAGAAGTTATTGACCTGATATCCCTCAAGCCTTTAGATTTTGATACCATCGGTGCATCCATACGCAAAACCCATCGAGTCATTATTGTCGAAGAGTGTATGAGAACCGGGGGAATTGGTGCAGAACTCATTGCCTCAATTAATGACCGCTTATTTGATGAATTGGACGCACCTGTACTGCGCCTTTCTTCTCAAGATATCCCCACACCTTACAACGGCAACCTGGAACGACTAACAATTGTCCAACCAGAACAAATAGTTGAAGCTGTGGAAAAAATGGTGGCGATGCGAGTTTAATTAATAGGGAGTGGGGAGTAGGGAGTGGGGAGTAGGGATAAGAGGTTAGAGAAAGATTTCCTCATTTCCCTTATCTCTCCACCTGCCCCTGCCATTCATAACTCCTCAAAAGAGCGCTATTATAGCCTTTGTCAGATGCGAGTTATGGTATGCAAAGACAGCAATCGCTATTAGCTTTGATATTTGTGCTGGTGATTGCCGCTGTGGCGGTGATTGCGACAATTCCTGTGCCTTTGGGATTGGACTTACGGGGAGGCTCACAGCTTACTATTCAGGTGCAACCAGCACCAGGCATGAATAATATCACTGAACGAGATTTGGAAGGCGTTCAAAGAGTTGTTGAAGGACGGGTCAACGGTCTTGGCGTTTCTGAGCCAGTGATTCAAAGTGTGGGTACAGACAAAATTTTAGTCCAGTTGCCAGGGGTCAACGACCCAGAGCAAGCAGAACGGGTGCTGGGAGGTACAGCACAGTTAGAATTCCGTCAACAAAATCCTGGTACAGAAACTCAATTGTTTGCTTTTCAAGCTTCACGCGCTGAACTCAGAGCAAAGCAAGAAGAACTGAGAAACAGCGACGATAAAGCTTTAATTACTAAGAATCAAGAAGATTTACAACAAAATAATCAAGCGATCGCCGAATTATTTGGCAGTACTGAACCACCACTTGATGGTAAATATTTACAAGATGCCTATGGTGAACCTACTCAAGGTCAAAACTGGAATGTTGCCATTCGCTTTGACCAAAAGGGTGGTGAGTTGTTTGCCAATTTGACGAAAACCCTGGCGGGGACAGGTCGCAGCATCGGCATTTTTCTAGATGATGAACTAATTAGCGCTCCTGTAGTCGGGGTAGAATTTGCCGCTACGGGGATTACTGGTGGTGCAGCTGTGATTACAGGTACATTTACCCCGCAACAAGCCAATGACTTAGGCGTACAGTTACGTGGTGGCGCGTTACCTTTACCTGTAGAAATTGCTGAAATCCGCACCGTTGGGGCAACCTTGGGTAGAGATAGCATTAATAGTAGTATCTATGCCGGCATTGGCGGTCTAGCTTTAGTCTTAGTATTTATGGTGGTGTACTATAGATTACCAGGGCTAATTGCAGATGTATCATTAGTAATCTACGCCTTATTTACTTGGGCTAGCTTTGCTTTGTTGGGTGTGACCCTAACCTTGCCAGGAATTGCTGGTTTTATTCTCAGTATTGGTATGGCTGTGGATGCGAATGTGTTAATTTTTGAACGAACACGGGAAGAATTGCAAGCAGGTAAATCTTTGTATCGTTCTGTGGAATCTGGCTTTTACCGAGCTTTTTCCAGCATTTTAGATGGCAATGTGACTACAGTTATTGCCTGTTTTGCACTATTTTGGCTGGGGGCTGGTTTAGTTAGGGGGTTTGCCTTAACTTTGGGTTTAGGCGTAGTCGTAAGTATGTTTACGGCTATTACCTGTAGTCGCAGTTTAATGTTTTTGGCAATCAGCATCCCTTCACTGCGGAAACCAGAACTTTTCTGTCCCAACTTGCCAACCGTCAATAAGGCAGAGGTGGCTAGATGAAACTGAGTATTAACAAGTCACGATCGCTTTGGTGGGCTATTTCTGCTGCCCTCATCATTCCTGGTATCATCTCAATGGTGATTTCCTGGCAAAATCCTGATATCCGCGCACCTTTACGCCCCAGTTTGGATTTTGTTGGTGGTACACGATTGCAGTTGGAATTAGATTGCACCCAACCAGGTAACTGTGATCAGCCCATTGATATTAATGTCGTCCGGGAAGTAGCTAGAACTGAGGGTTTGGGTGATAGCAGCATTCAAATTGTTACTGACAGAGAAACCGGTGCAGAAACAGGAATTTTAATTCGCGCTAAAAATTTAGAGCGTGAACAGCGTGTAAATTTACAAGCTGCTTTAAGCGAAAAAATTGGTACGTTTGACGAGCAAAGAAACCAAATTGATACTGTAGGGCCCACCTTAGGAAGAGAATTATTTACCTCAGGTTTAATTGCTCTGATTGTTTCTTTTGCAGGGATTGTTATTTACTTAACCTTCCGCTTTCAGTTGGACTATGCCGTATTCGCCATCGTCGCTATTTTTCATGATGTGTTAGTTACGGTAGGCATTTTTTCGATTTTCGGTTTAGTCCTGGGTACGGAAGTCGATAGTCTCTTTATTGTGGCCCTATTGACCATCACAGGGTTCTCGGTTAACGATACCGTAGTAATTTATGATCGCATTCGGGAAACCATCAAAAACAATCCCCATCGTCCGATTGCTGAGATAGTAGATGATGCAGTAAACCAAACGTTGGGACGGTCGATCAATACGACTTTAACCACCATGCTGTCATTATTTGCTATCTTCTTCTTTGGCGGCGAAACCCTGAAAAACTTTGCCTTAGCTTTAATTATTGGCTTCACAGCAGGAGCTTATTCTAGTATTTTCATCGCCAGTACTCTTCTAAGTTGGTGGCGAGAAACTACAGGTAAATCCGTAGTAGAAAGCACCGAAGCAATGGATACATCTACTAGCTCCCAAGATAGTTAAGCTGTTTGTAATTCATAATTGGGTAAAAGCATTTGCTCAATTGCTGAGAAGTGGCTACTTTATTCCCCTATGGATGAATCGGAAAAACCATCAATCAATGGCAATCATGCCCATGACCCTGACGCAAATTTTAGACAACAAGTACAAAGGCTGCACCAGCTGACTGTATATGGTAGATGGTTATTTGTTGGTTGTTTATGGCTGACTATTGCACCTGTTGCCTTGTGGTATTTACGGGGAGAAATTGCCATTTTGCGACAATATTTTACCTGGGTAGCAGTAAGATATGGGTTATTTTATAATCCTTTACCTACCCTGGGTTTAGCATTTTGTATCGGTGTGACAGTTTCTACCTTAGTTTGGCAAAGTCGCAATATTTTGTGGGGATTACCGCAGCCTGAACAACAACGTTTAGAAAAACAAGTCTTTCGTATTAGGCAGCAAGGGCCCACTCATCCCCTATGGAAATGGATTTGTCATTAAATGATGACGAAAAATCGTTGCATAAAGATATACGTATTCAGCAATTTCTAGCACAATATGAATTAATGACAGCGAAGATACTGCCACATTGGGGTGCAATACATGAACTATCCTCAAATTCAATTTAGCGATCGCTCGGAAATAGACCTTTACCAACTCCAAGAACTATTTAATATTGCAGCCTTTTGGGCCAAAGGGCGGAGTATCGAGGATTTAGGCATAGCGATCGCCAACAGCAAACCTGTGATTACTATTTGGGATAGAGAGCGACTCATTGGTTTTGCCAGAGCCACTTCTGATGGTATCTATCGCGCCACTATCTGGGATGTTGTCATTCATCCAGAGTATCGGGGTACAGGTTTAGGCAGTAAGTTAGTAGAAACTGTTTTGAGTCATCCTCAGGTGAGGAAGGTTGAGCGTGTATACCTGATGACTACTCATCAACAAGAGTTTTATGAAAAAATTGGTTTTCAGACTAACGCCACCACCACAATGGTGCTACATAACCAATCCCAACTTGAAGAGTTTTCTGTTACTGAAGTCCAGCTTCAGGAATCACTAGGGGGATAGAAACTTGCAACCTGGTAAATGCTTCAGTGGTTGGAGATGGCACAATTTCCAGTTTTCCTCCCATCACTTCCAGTAGAGTTTGGTTGAGTGATAGTTTCATTCCTGGTGAAAGGATCGTGTTGTCTTGATTAATTTGAAGCTGCTGCTCTGATAAATGCATCAAATCAATTGGCTCACTTTTGGTGACAGCATCATTAGGCACATCCAAGTAAATATCAAGAGTATGACTAGTAGATGAAGGGTTACTAGAAATAAAGATACTGCCTTCCTGCATCTGAGCAATGGCAGTGTCTACTAAATTTACTAATATTTGACATAGCCAGCGGTAATCGGCCAAAACGTAAACTTCGGCATCAGGAAGCGTCACCTGCAAAGGTAAATTACGATTTGCGGCTAGCAGATAAGTCAATTTTTTCACTTCCTGCAAAATATCGGCTAGAGAATGCGGCTGAATATCTAATTTATTTGTACCGTGTTCTGTTCTAGCTATATTGAGAATTTCATCAATAAGATGTAGCAGTTTCAGCGCCCGTTCGTGAGCTTGTCCAATAAATTCTCGCTCTTCGGCTGGATCGTCGCACAAATCAGACAGAATTAACTGATGCAAACCAATTAAACCATTTAGTGGCGATCGCAATTCATGGGTAGTCCGTGCTAAAAAACCCGCTTTAAACTGGCTCATTTCTTTTGCCATTTGGTACGCCAGCTGCGTTTCCTTGATCTGTTGCTGGAGTTTTGACGCTTGCTGTTGCTCTTTTAATATCACTGAAGATGAGTTAGAGCCAGTATTTAAAGACCGTGTAAATAACCAACGGCAGATCCAACCGATTATTAATCCTACACTTAGATATATCCAGTTACTCCAATTCATAAATTTGGCAATTATTATCTTGTTAATTAATAACAATAGTGCAAAATAAATTCCCAGATTTCCTAATTAGTCCAATTCATTCTGAGCTTGAATAAATAAATCAGGAGTTTTAAAATTTTACCAAGATTGTTTATCAACAAATATCAAGGTAAAAAAGAGAGTTTATATAAACTATTCTTCAAAAAAATAAATTAGTAGGTAATACAGTGTTTGTATACTGCTCCTTACATTGATACAATGTCAGATTTGGGACAAGCTATTGACTAGCTTACCCTGATTTTTGGCATTCTTAACTATTAAAAGTGGGGCTAATAATAGGAAAACAACATTATAACTATAGGAATCTGGTTTGAGTCTTGTTAAGTATACTGAATCTTGAACTTGTATTAGTTAGGAGTAGGATTTATTGGGCTTTGCAAACATCAAAGATTAATCCTAATTATTTACTTGTCCACTTCTGTATCTAAAAATTTAATTGAATGACACCGGAACGCAAAGTTTGCCAATCTGCTCCCGTCCATTTAGCAACAGTAGAAGGTACACCTAATCCTGTAATTTCATCGGACAATTCTGTTGTTGCCAAAGTCAACGCCTCTGGGAACTGCGCGGCAATTTCTATTAATTTTTGTAAGGGCGGCTGACCAGAAAAATTGGCGCTAGTGGTAGCAAGAGGGCCTGTTTGCGCCAAAATAGTTTGGGCGATCGCACTGTTAGGTACTCGAATCCCAATTGTTGTCGGGTCAGTTGGGTTTATTTGTGGTGGTAAGCGATTACTTGCGGGTAATACTAGAGTCAATGCTCCCGGCCAATGTTGATTAGCAACCTCTTGCCAAATTTTTAACTCATTTTCACTACCCTTGACATAAGGCCACAAATCCTCGGCACTAGCCCCCATCAAAATTAAAGGTTTATCCTGACTACGCTGTTTCGCTGCAAAAATTAATCCGGCCTTTTCTGGTAGGGTGGCCAGTGCAGGAACAGTATCTGTGGGAAAACTAACTAATAAGCCAGCACGTGCGCCAGCTATCAGGTCAACTAAAGAAACTTGGGTCATGTGTCCGGCATTGTAAGTGATGAATTAACAATTATTTCATATCTCAGCACTTACATAAGCTACAGCAAAGCGCTCAATCCCCGCTAAATCTTGATGAATTTGAATATTACAGTAGCTACCTTGCTTTTGTAAAAGTTTTTTTACTATATCCGCCTGACCCGCCATCATCTCAATTAGCCACACACCACCAGGGCGCAAATAATCAGGAGAAATGTCTATTAACTGACGAATACAATCTAAACCATCAGCACCACCATCTAAGGCTAAATGTGGTTCATGCTTGACTACTTCCGGTTGCAGGGTAGCCACGGTACTGGTGGGAATATACGGTGGGTTGGACACCATACCACTGAACTGACCTTTCATAGATGCTAATGGCTCCCACCAAGACCCTTGGTAAAAGTGAATCTGGTGATCAAGACCTGCATTATGAGCATTTAATTGGGCGATCGCTAAAGCTGCTGGACTGTAATCTACAGCATGAATTGTAGCTTTTGGCAATGCATCTGCTAGTCCCAAAGCGATCGCCCCACTACCTGTGCCTAAATCTGCCCAATGTCCTGATTGTAAAAATGGGGCTGCCCCACTGTTAGTAGCAGCAGCCACAGTTAAATCAATTAAAGACTCAGTTTCTGGTCTAGGAATCAAAACCGCATTGGACACCGCAAGCTGAAAATTTCGCCAAGGCGTAACTCCGGCAATGTATTGCACTGGCAAGTGTTCATTTAATCGCCTTTGCCACAACTGGTCTAAATCTTCTAACGGCAACGACATCGGAATTTCCGGCCAGTCTTTGAAAGATTCTAAACGCAGTGCCAAGCGGTCTAATTCAGCTACCTCTAGCAGCAGCCAATCTACCTCATTTGGTGAGACATGAGATGCCATCGCACCTGCGATCGCTCTCTGACGCCACTGCCAAAGCTGTAAACCAGAAGCTGCCTGTAGCTGTTTATCTGTCATTCCTTAACGTTGCTGGGGTTTCGCCGGCTGAGTATTATTTCTGTTGGGAGCTACTTGAGTATTGGGTGTATTCTCTTTGGGCAATGTCCTGATATATTCTCTAGATTCCTGAGATGGCACTAAAACAACTTGGTCGAGCCAAGGATCATTTTTTTCTTGTAAAGTTTTAATTACTCCATCTATGTCTATTACCTGAATATCAGCCTTGGGAAACTTCGGTTTTACCTGAGTTAACAAGCCTTGTGCATCTTGCTTACTTAAAAACAAAGGAATTAATTGCTCTTTTTCCGATGTCAGTTGAATAGGCACATAACCTTGGTCTGGTGAAAATCTCACAGCAAAAACAGGTACACTGGGAAACTGATTTACCTGTTGACCACTTTGACGCAGTAAATCCATTGCTCCTTTAATTTCCTGTTCTACAGGTTTAAAGGCAAATAGCAGACGTTCTGACTGGTTTTTAGTTTGTTGCAATTGCTGATAAATGACCCCCAGAGGCACAGCTGTCACCTGTAGGCTTTTTACCATTTCTTGTGTTTTCGGGTCTTTGCCTTGGGCGCTCTGTAGTTCCTTGATGAAGCCTTGAGCCTCTTGCCGACTCATATAAACCCCTGTTACCGAACCACCAGGTTTTTGAGCGCCTTGAGCTTCTGTCAATGGACGGCTCAATGGTAAACCTTTTTCATTGGTAATTATGTATACAGGAACTGAATCTAATTTTTCCTTTATTTGTTGTTCCGACAAAGCCAGCGCTGGGAAACTGCCGGCAAAAACTGATCCTAGAAAAGTACTACCGACTAAACTTAATGTTGCGCCCCAGCGAACTAATGCTTTCATAAACGACTCCTCGCTTCAATAGTTAAATTTAAGTCAAACACACCGTTAGATTTGCACCACACTAACTAGTCTTAGTTATATAGCAATTCATTTAAAATGTGAAAAATTTGTGGTGGCGTTTAAATATTAACAATCAATTCTCAAAAAGTGCTATTTTCCCACTTTAAGAATTTTTATGATCCGGCGATCACCCATTGATCGTTATCAGGTTCTTTTTTTTGCAATTTCGCCTTGCTATCTACTGCCAAATGATGTAAATGCCTATTATAGTGTGTTCTCGCATAGGCAAAAACTTTCCCGAATCTTAGAGATGATCAATTCTATACCTTGTCTTGGCTTTCTCAAATCTAGAGGACGCCATTAGATAATTAATCGTTCCACTTAACCTTATTTTTAAATATGTTCAAATATATACAAAATCCATTGTTGATATTTTGTTACTTGTTGGCAGCAAGTTTATCTATTTTTCCTGACAATTTTGTCTCTCAGCAGAATTACGTAAACTTCCGTTTCACAGCAAATATTCAATTTGAATTTAAAGCTTACCAAAACAATTGCTCTGTAATTACCTGTCTCGGAAATTGACAGCCTATCAAATTTTTTTCTTCAAGCAAATATATTAAAAAAATTCCATAAGCTTTCAAACCTTACGGGACTTTGTACTTATTTTTGCTCAATTAGTTAAAATCGGGATGACAGGATTTGAACCTGCGGCATCCTGCTCCCAAAGCAGGCGCGCTACCAAGCTGCGCTACATCCCGGTTGTATATGAATCGCTGACTGCTATTTATTATCTAGCTAGCCAAGGATAAAGCAAAACTGAGTTAGATAGCAAGTATTCGGGTTTTATCTCCAAATAACTATCTTCCCACAGCAATATACACATCATACCATATTTAACATATCTTGACTAACAAATTTTCTGACCGGCGACATTCACCCTAATTGCTTGATGATCAAGGACTGTGAAGGACATCCAAAAATTAAATTACTCATAAGACTTACGCACTCGCTACGAAAATCAAGGCTTTGAGATTGCTTCCCTACGATCGCAATGACTAAAATACGTAGTTGTTACGTGAATTTTGAATTGTTTTATACCTTTGTTACTAAGATTACATTTATTTTCACCTTGCTCACCAAAGCGTAAAGCCCTAACGGGCATAGCTGCGCTTACCGCGTAGCGTCCCCCAGGGAGTTGATTATTTTTTCATTTGTCAGTCTCTGAATGTGGCGCTGAATCAACTTTTTAGCACCCATTAGCAAAAATGCGCCCAAACACAGAAGATTGTTGACACCTAGTTAGGATTGTCGCCAATTTGTTTTTTTGCCAAATGCTGTATTTTGGTTGAAGATTTAGTGCGGATACCAGAACATACCTTTAATCCCTTCTGGATCTGACATAAAACCCATACTCCGATAAAAATCTAGAACATGAGGATCAGCAAACAAAGTCACATTGCTAATCTCTTCACTTCTCAGTTTTTTGAGTACGTATTTCATCAGCGCTTTCCCCAGTCCTTTGCCTTGAAAGTCTGGGTGAACTACCACATCCCAAATAGTCGCATTAAATGCATGATCCGAGGTGGCACGTGCAAAACCAATGAGCCGTCTTTGATTTCCTCGAACTTGCCACATAGAGGCTACGAGAAAACTATGCTCAATGGCTTTTTTAACTTTCCTTAATGGACGACGCGACCAACCGACTGCATCACAGAGTTCTTCTAGTTCATACAGGTCAATATCTCGCTCCGTGCTAAAAACGATGCGTTCTTGACTCCGCGTAGTACCGGAGGTATCGCTACCGGGCATAGAACCCGCAACACCTGTCTGTTCATCAAAGGAGGTTGTCTTATTTGTCGCTACAGAATCAGACGTATTAAACCAAGTTTTCCAAAAACCCATGCCAACGTGGTTCGGGTAGTATAACTGAATTAGTTTCCACTCTCTGGGAGTGTTGATTCACGTTTCTCCAAGCTAATACCATAAACTACCCTTGACACTTTACTTTTTTATATGTTTTCGGGATTTTTAATGGCAATAGCCTTTCACAGCGTGTTTCACACCAATTATTTTTAACTTTAGCATTTTGTTGTGAAGCCTAGGAGAAATTTCTCAAAAGGCAAGGCAAGAGAGTGCAGATCAGGGATTTGGGAATAATTAGTAACAAGCCCCTATCTTTAAAGATGGGAACAAGAAAAAACTTTGTCTTGTACACTATGTGTCTTCACATAAGGTGTGAGTATCTTAAGTAAACCCCCCATATCCCCAGAGGGGTACCGAGTTCCCCAGGTGACAACAGCAAGTGAGTCTTACCCCAACGATGGCTTCTGGTTTAAAATCTTCAACACTGGAACTCCTAAAGCGCTTTAATCGAGCCTTTCCCCAGTTTTATGAGCAATTTGTTAGTAGTGAAATTCAACTGCAAAATTTGCGGTTAGCCTACCGTCTTTATAAAACCAAACGCGCTGTGATTGAGTTGAAGCCGGAAGGTAGCAAAAGTGCGCTGCATTTTGCTTATCGTAACCAGTCGTTTCTCTTGAGTGATATTTTTGGTGTGCTAGCTGCTTATGGGCTAACCATCCACGGTCTGAGCCTATATGGTCAGATTAGACCGCCAATGTTAGTTTTTATCAAACTATTAGTATCTCGTGGCAGTAAAGCCTTAACAGAGAAAACCGCAGAAAATGTTTGCCGCGCCATTCGCGAGGCTCTAGGAGGTAGGTTTGAGGTAGAAGAAATGCTGGCAGTAGAATTTAACCTGGATACTGGCTTAGAACAAGTACAAACAGAGTTTTATGTTGATCCAGTATTTCATCTCCCTGCCCTGGTAATTGAAGCCGACAATCAACCGGGATTATTTTACAAAGTCATGTACGCCATTTGGCAGGAAGACCTGCTAGTCGTCAATGCTAATTTGCTGGTTTGGCGAGGACGCACACGGCTGATTCTCTACTTATTGGGGCCGAATGAAAGCCTCATTCCAGAATATTTAGGACATAAAATTGCCGAAGGCGTACGGTTGAGGTTGTTGGGTAAATGAACAAATCTTAACTCCTCATATGGCGTATTTAGTCGCACCCACGTCTTAGGGGTACGATATTAATTATGGCAACCATCGAAATCTTAGGCGTTCCACACGCATACGAGCTAACGGCTCCCACCTCTTATCCACACGCTTTAGTGTTTATTCACGGTTGGCTAAATAGCCGTGGATATTGGCAACCTGTAATTTCCCGGTTG
This sequence comes from Nostoc sp. CCY0012, assembly GCF_963920855.1. Classification (NCBI taxonomy): domain Bacteria; kingdom Bacillati; phylum Cyanobacteriota; class Cyanophyceae; order Nostocales; family Nostocaceae; genus Nostoc; species Nostoc sp. CCY0012. The sequence goes on from NZ_CAWUDM010000041.1 coordinate 41,028, forward strand.
TCAGTTGATTTGCAGTGCCTATCTTATGATTTGCGAGGTTTTGGTGAGTCCCAGTCCCAGCCAGAAACAGATTTTAGTTCGGCTCCAACTTCTGTCAGCTTGAGTTCTCACTCTATTGATGAGTTGAGTTTGCCCTTCGATTCTCTTTATACGCCAGCTGTTTATGCTCAGGATTTAGCTGCTCTGCTACAACAGCTGAATATTACTAGCGCTTGGCTGATTGGTCATTCCTTGGGAGGTACAATTGCGCTGTGGGCGGCGGCTCAGATGCCTGATTGTGTCAAAGGAGTGATCTGTATTAACGCAGGTGGTGGTATTTATCTCAAAGAAGCTTTTGAGCAGTTTCGTTCAGCCGGACAAAAATTTTTGCAAGTTCGTCCGCGTTGGCTGTCTCAACTACCTTTGATTGATTTGCTTTTTACCAGAGCCAGTGTAGCTCGTCCGTTAGAACGCCAATGGGCACGTCAGCGAGTGATTGATTTTGTCGTAGCTGACCCAGAAGCAGCACTGGGAGCGCTGCTAGACTCTACAACTGAAGAAGAAGTTAACCGATTACCTCAACTAGTGTCTCAATTGCAGCAACCAGTTTATTTTTTGGCTGGTACCGATGACAAGGTAATGGAACCTAAGTATGTTCGCCATTTAGCTAGTTTTCATCGGCTGTTTCAATACAGTGGTGACAATGTAATTGAAATTCCTGATTGTGGTCACTTAGCAATGTTAGAGCAGCCGGATGTAGTTGCTAGTCATATTCGGTCAATTGTCACTACTTAGTGTTTATTCAAAAAAAACTTTATCCTGCTCCCAACTCCCAACTCCCAATTCTCTATTCCCTGCCATACAACTTCATTACCTGGGTCAGCGGTAGCCTAGATTCAACTCCTAAGGTCAAAAGTGATGTGTGACCAAGGGATAGATGATGAGAAGCGGCGCAGGCAATCATGGCGGCGTTATCGGTACAGTATTTGAGGGGTGGGAATAGAACACGTAAGTTATGTTGGGTGGCTGCGGCCTGTAAAGTGCTTCTGAGGCTGCTGTTAGCTGCTACCCCTCCACCAACGGCAATTGTATTAAGACCATGATCAACGGCACAGGCGATCGCTCTTTTGGTCAGCGATCGCGCTACAGTTTCCTGAAAGCTAGCTGCTAAATCTGGCACTGGTATTTGTTTACCATCTTTCTCTAACTGCTGTACTAATCGCAGCACTGCGGTCTTTAAACCACTAAAACTGCTGTCATAAGGATGATATCCTCCACCCGCTAAAGAAACTTTACCTTCTGGTAAGGCAAAGGCCCGGGGATTACCTGTTTGTGCTAGCTGATCAATTACAGGCCCGCCGGGATAACCCAAATTTAACAACCTGGCTACTTTATCAAAGGCTTCACCAGCAGCATCATCACGAGTTTCTCCCAGGGTTTCGTAATTACCACAATCTTTTACATAAATCAAGCTTGTATGTCCGCCGGAAACGAGTAAGCTAAGAAATGGGGGATCTAAAGTTGGCTCACTCAAATAAGTCGCGTAAATGTGGCCTTCCAGATGATGGACTCCCAAAAATGGCTTATTGTGTAACATTGCTAAAGTTTTGGCAGCAGTTAATCCTACTAATAGCGCTCCTACAAGACCAGGGGCGCAGGTGGCGGCGATCCCATCGATTTGCTGCCAGTTCAGTTTGGCTTGCTCTAAAGCCTGAGCGATCGCCTCATTGATCGTTTCCAAGTGTTGACGGGATGCCACCTCTGGCACCACCCCGCCGTACTGGCTATGAACTAAAATTTGGGAGGCGACGATACTGCTATAAACTTCACGATTGTTAACAATTGCGACGGCAGTTTCATCGCAGCTGGTTTCTATTGCTAAAACGGTTGCCATTCCAGGGTTGTGATAGATAACGATTTGTTTGAGAAGCTTTAACTTTTATTTACTTAAACTTTACTCGGTTCCCGCCCAAGAGTATGATGACTTGCTAGTTATGCAAATAAAGACTGTACAAGCCGCTTCGTTTTGTACAAAAAACTTTTTGTTTTGTAATAAAAGGAAACAACTCCATGAGACGATTGTTTGCTTTGATTTTAGCGATTTGTCTTTGGTCCAATTTTGCCCCCCCAGCCCAAGCGCTTGGGGCTAACTTGGTACCCTGTAAAGACTCTCCCGCCTTTCAAGAGCTAGCAAAAAATGCCCGTAATACTACCGCTGACCCCGAATCAGGAAGAAAGCGGTTTGAGCGTTATTCTCAGGCACTGTGTGGGCCTGAGGGTTATCCTCACTTGATTGTTGACGGTCGTCTGGATCGTGCCGGCGACTTCCTAATTCCTAGCATCCTGTTCCTGTATATTGCTGGTTGGATTGGTTGGGTAGGTCGTGCTTACCTCCAAGCCATTAAAAAATCATCAGATACTGAGCAAAAAGAGATCCAAATTGATCTTGGTTTAGCACTGCCTATTATGGCTACAGGCTTTGCTTGGCCGGTGGCAGCAATTAAAGAACTCCTTTCAGGCGAATTAACAGCTAAAGATTCAGAAATTCCTGTCTCTCCGCGCTAATTTGTCCTCACTAATTCATTTGTTTTGGAGACTAAATTTATGGCAGACAAAGGCGATCAGTCGTCCTACCTTGTAACCTTTCTTTCTACCGCACCAGTTGCAGCTACCATTTGGCTGACAATCACCGCAGGTATTTTGATTGAATTCAACCGCTTTTTTCCCGACTTACTTTTCCACCCACTACCATAAGTGGAAAATGGGATTTCAGTTCTAATATGGTGTAGTTCTTTTCAGCTTATTTAAGTTTAAATATTGCTTAAATAGGTAGAAGAAATTAAGTTATGAAACTCGTAATGCTGTCAAACGAGCTTACGAGTTTCATGCTTTTAAAAGTTACTAAATTAATTTTTTTAAACTTACTAGCCAAAATACATCTTTAGCTACAATTATTATTAATAATATAAAATGCCACCATTCTAATTTAGAGGCGAACATACAATATGGCGCAAGCAGTAGATTCATCCAAAAATTCCCCCAGCGATCCGAGAAATCGGGAAGTTGTTGCTCCAGCAGGACGAGATCCCCAGCAAGGCAATCTAGAAACCCCGATTAATTCTTCCCCCTTGGTTAAGTGGTTCATTAATAATTTACCTGCCTATCGCCAAGGTCTTAATCCTTCGAGACGGGGACTAGAAGTAGGCATGGCTCATGGTTACTTACTATTTGGGCCTTTCGCCAAATTGGGCCCCTTACGGAATGCAGAAAATGCTAACTTAGCTGGATTACTGGCAGCTATCGGCTTGGTTGTGATTCTCACCGCCTGTCTATCCCTATATGCCAATAGTAATCCTGCCAAAGCACTTGCCAGCGTTACTGTACCCAATCCTCCAGTAGACGCTTTTAACTCCAAAGAAAGCTGGAATAATTTTGCCAGTTCCTTCTTAATTGGTGGTATTGGTGGTGCAGTAGTTGCTTATTTCTTGACTACAAATTTGGGACTAATCCAAGGTCTCGTTGGTTAATTTAATTTTTTGCTAATGGAGCATAGGGCATGGGTAATTGCTGATTGTCAGTGATGTGATTACCTCTGCTCTATGCATCAGCAGCGAAGTTTTGCCCATTCAGGCTTTACTAAAGCCCTGACGGGCATAGCTGCGCTTACCGCGTAGCATCTCGCAGAGAAGGATTTGGACTTTCAACTAAAAAAGATCCTATCGCTGGGTAGGTAGGGGACAAGGGGAAGACAACAAAATATTATCTGAGTAAATTGGATAATTTATTTTCTGGAAGTCCCTAATAACGGATACGCGGATCAACATAAGCATTTAAAATATCAATTAAAATGCTGGCCGCCACCACGATCGCTCCAAAAAATACGAGTACTCCCTGTACTGTGGGATAATCGCGGTCGGAAATTGCTTGATAAAGTCGATTTGCTAACCCAGGCCAAGAAAATGTCACCTCTGTTAAAATTGCTCCACCCAATAGAGACGCAAAAGTTAAACCTAAAACCGTAATTACGGGAATCAGGGCATTTTTCAAGGCATGGGAGACTAAAATTTTATTTTCAGTAATACCTCTGGCTCTAGCGGCTTCTACATAATCTGCTTTGAGGGTTTGCTTTAAATTGACGCGGACAATACGCTCAAAAATTCCACTAAGTAAAATTCCCAGAGTCAGACTCGGAAGGGCCAAATGGTGCAAGGATGTCAACAACTGGCTGAAGTTGCCCGTGAGCAAGCTATCTATTATGTATAATCCCGTGATAGGAGTAGGCGCAGGTAAATTTGGGGGAAAACGGTTGGAATTGGGAAACCAACCTAGTTGTACCGAGAAAATTAATTGTAAAAGCATCCCTGCCCAAAACATGGGAAGTGCGTATGTGATGATACCAAACAACCGCCCCCCAATATCAAAAACTGTCCCCGGACGAGAAGCAGAAAGAGTACCAGCTACAATACCAACGATGAGTGCAATGGCCATACTCGACACTGCTAACTCTACTGTCGCCGGGAAATACTGCCCAATTATGTCCCATACATGCTGTCCCCTACTGGTTAAAGACGTACCCAAATCAAAGCGCAGTAAGTTTCCCATGTAATTTAAATACTGTAGCCAGAGAGGAAGATTTAAACCTAGTTGTTGGCGTAATTCCTCCTTCGCTGATTCTGGCGCACGTCCACCGAGAATCGCATCGGCTGGATCTCCCGGTGTAGCTCTTAGTAATAAAAATACGATGGTAATGATAGTTAACAGTTGCAATGGAGCCAATAGCAACCGAGAGAGAATGTAATATTGTAAAGCTTTAGAGCGAGACATGTTTTAAGTAATTCGTAATTCGTAAGTAGAACGACTTGAAAAAACCAAACTATGTGAAGTAATGTAAAAAAAATTGCATTTGTTTCGTAGTAAGGACTTCAGTCCTTATTAGAGGACTAAAGTCCTCACTACAAACCTTTTATTATTTACACCATTCTACTTAATTCGTAATTCGTAATTAAACCCCCGATGTCTATTCGGGGGATATGAATTTACGATTTTTGAATCAGTCTGTAAACTAGATTTTGAGTGGGGTCAAGTTTGACGTTATTTACACCTGTTTGAGCAAAAATATAGTCTTTGGTTTGCCACAGGGGAATATACGGTACATCGGTAGCTACTTGTGTTTGGATTTTTGTAAAAATTTGCTGACGCACTTGGGGGTTTTGTTCTTGACGCTGTTGGACAATTAGTTTGTTTACAGCATCACTATAGTAAAAGGAACCCTGTGTTCTACTACCGCCATCTTCACAGCCATTCGCAGTTGAACCTTTTTGACAAGACAGAAATGGCTGTACATAATTATCAGGGTCTAAAAAGTCGGGATACCAATCAACTAAAGCTACTGGATATATACCCCTAGAAATATCTTTAAAGAAGGTGGCACTTTCTACTGTGCTGGTTTCTATTTGCAATATGCCATCCATTTGTTGATCAGCAAGAGATTTCAGTGTCTGTGCAGCCAAGCTGCGATTAGCTGAACTAGAAGGATACCAAATTTGCACTTTAGCGGGATTTTCTTTAGAGAAACCAGCGCTAGTTAATAATTTTTTGGCTTGCTCAAAGTTAGCATCACCATATTTTTCTTGAAACAATGGCTGAGAAACTTTAAATGTCGTGGGAATCATGCTGTAAAGTGGATCAGCTTGACCAAGCATCACGCGCTCATTTAAGAGGGGGCGATCAATCATCGCTGCGATCGCAGCTCTAACTTCTGGTTGATCTAAAGGCTTTTGATTCCGATTCAACACCATATAACTGACTACACTACCCTGAGCAGTAATCGTCTGCCAATCTCCTTTTGCAGCACCTTGTTCTAAGCTGCGAATTTGATCTGGTTGTAAAGTCAGATACGCTACATCTACGGCGCCTGTGCGGAAAGCATTAAACAAGTTCACTGGACTCGTCTGAATTTGGACGTTAACGCCTTGATTAGCTGGTTTTTCTCCCCAATATTTGTCAAATACATCTAATCGTAGGGAATCTGTACCATACTGCGCTAACTTGTAAGGGCCAGTTCCCACAAAGGTATTCGGCTGGAATTTACCCGCACCAATTTCGTAAGCTGTGGGCGAAACTGCACAAGCCCCAGAAAATGCCAATAGTGCAGGAAATGCGGCAAATGGCTGTTTTAATTGAATTGTTAACTCATTTTCACCTGTAGCTTTCACTGACGCTATTGTGTCTGACAGTAAGAAAGAAGGTTTGCCTTTATTTTCAATAAATCGCTGGATGCTAAACTCCATTGCTTTGGCGTTGAAGGGAGTTCCATCGTGAAATACCACTCCCTGACGTAAAGGAATAGTGTAGGTTAAACCATCAGCACTCACCTGAGGTAATGCTGTGGCCAATTGGGGTTGAATTTCCGTGTTCCCTGGTTCATAAGTGTACAGGCGATCGCTCATATTAAACACCAAACCCAAGGATGCCAACTCATAAGTATCAGCCGGATCGAGGGTTCTCGGTTTCAGTGTTGTACCTACAGTAATTCGCCCATCACCCGCACCAGATGGTGAATTAGTTGTCTGCTGACGAGGCGCGCAACTTACAACCAAAAGTAAACACAGACAAAATAAAGATAAGAATTGTGTGATCCTACCCCATCGCCTCGTAGTCAAGGAAATCCAGGTCATAGCATTCAGATTTTTGAAATTAGCGGTCAGTAATGATACTCATACTAAGATATGTGGCCAGGCTACTTAACTTTTTGTAATATACAGCGCGTCTTCATGGCTCGCAAGAGGAGCTAAAGGCTATGTTTCTGTGTTTTTTGATTTCTTTAACTACAGGATAAAGCTGCAAAATGTCTCAGTAATCAAGTCAAAACACCAAAAAATTTTGCTCGGCTGCAATAAGTTATAGTAAATACCAAAATTATTAAGTTAACTTACGACGTATAAATTTTTTTGCCAATATATACCTTTTGTTAGAAGAACGATTTTGTTTTATTAATTATTATTGTTTTGTAGTTAATTCATTTAACTAGCTGAAAGGTAGGTAAATTAATCAATTATCTTTCATTTCTAATTTATCCTTTAGGGATAATGTGATTTATTAGGATTTTACCATTTTGGATAAAGTCCAATATATGCCGCAATGGCAAAAATGTAAATAATGTACCTATGGAGCATTAAGATGTTAAATTCGATTTACAGCACAATTACTCAAATCAGTTCATTTCTGAAAAAACTGCAAGTAAAAAACTTATTTGCTGTTGTCTTAGTTGGTTTCCTTGTACTAACAACAAATGTCGATGCTAGACAAAATAATCAAGCATTAAGAGAGAATGTCCGCGAGCAGATCCAACAAAATGATGCTCAAAGACCAAAAACTGTCGGACAATGGGAGAAAGAAGCCCGTCAGACCGAAGATTCTCCTATTGAAAGACTCCAGAAAATTGGACAAGAGTCAGGAGAAGCCTTCAAAGAATTTGGTTCAGGCTATGTAGAAGGGGCCAAAGAAACTGGCCGTGACATCAAAAATAGTGCATCTTAAGATCAGGGAAATTTCTACAATATTTGCCAAAAATGTTAGTTCTTAAAACTTACTTATTTGACAGATTATTTTTCTCAACTTAAGTTAAATTGACGCTCCCATTTTAAACAGTGGGAGCGTTGATCCATATCCTCAGTAAGACGGCGTAAATAATTAAAGGTTTGTAGTGAGGACTTTAGTCCTCAAATAAGGGCTAGAGCCGCTTACTACGAAATAAATTTTAATTATTTTACATAGTTTGATTTTTTCTCGCCGACTTACTTGTATTTAAATTTATGCTCCAATATAAACTTATCTGCGTTCATCTATATTGAAAATTTTTGCCCCAGTAAACCCGGATAAACTAATTTTTCGTTGCTTTCATTCTCTGATAACTTACGCAAGAACTCTCTGAACCTCTTATTTATTTATGTCCTTTGCGGTTTGTTTTTTCATGATTTTGCTTAAGTCTTAGCTTTCAACAGTTAATTCTTGATTGCTGTACCTCATAATTGTTCAACAGACCATCACAGGCTCAGTGTTACATAAAAAACATGGCAATTAAGTATAAATAAGTTACACACAAGCAAGTAAAAGCGCGGATTCAAGTATCACCACCCGAATTTTGCTTTTTGTTTCGTCCATTTTCATGACCCTTTTTAGGTAAACTGAGAGATAAGCAAATTAAATTGTGACAGCAATTTGGAGTCAGATGATACTGACATCCAGTGCGATCGCATCTATTTACACGCTTGCAAACAAGTCCATCAATAGTTACACTTTTTAAAACATTCTCATTTTTGCTTGGCAATTGCGTAGACGCCCAACAGTTTGTTCCTCAAGGGTGATATTCCCTAACGTCTAAACGTCTCACAGGCGTTTGCCAGGTTCCCCAAGAACCCAGGGACAGTTAGGCGATCGCTACTCGGTAGGTCTAAGCTACTCAGCGTCCCACGGTATTGTCAAACTAGCCACACAGTCTAAATTCATCAAGACTAAGTTGTGGTTTAACTGAAAACCCCGGCAATAAAAAAAACTCAGAGAGTTCACTGAATGGCAACTTACGCCCATCAGAACCTCGGTAAGAAAATTGCTTTGTAAACATACTCATCGAGGAGGAGCGTAGTCGATGGGACTACCCTGGTACCGAGTACACACAGTCGTTCTGAATGATCCAGGACGGTTGATTTCTGTACACTTGATGCACACAGCCTTAGTAGCAGGCTGGGCTGGTTCGATGGCATTGTACGAACTAGCTATTTATGACCCCAGTGATCCGGTTCTTAATCCGATGTGGCGTCAAGGAATGTTCGTGCTACCCTTCATGTCACGTTTAGGTGTTACCCAATCATGGGGTGGTTGGAGCGTTACTGGTGGCCCAGCAACCGACCCTGGTTTCTGGTCATTTGAAGGTGTTGCTGCCGCTCACATCGTTCTTTCTGGTCTATTGTTCCTAGCTGCTGTTTGGCACTGGGTTTACTGGGACTTGGAACTCTTTAGAGATCCTCGCACTGGCGAACCTGCTTTAGACTTGCCAAAAATGTTTGGCATTCACCTGTTCTTATCTGGTTTACTTTGTTTTGGCTTTGGTGCTTTTCACCTCACCGGACTATTTGGCCCGGGAATGTGGGTTTCTGATGCCTATGGAGTAACTGGTAGCATCCAAGCAGTAGCACCAGAATGGGGGCCAGCCGGATTTAACCCCTTTAACCCTGGTGGCGTAGTCGCTCACCACATCGCCGCAGGCGTTGTAGGCATTATTGCTGGTTTATTCCACCTCACAGTTAGACCCCCCGAAAGGCTATACAAAGCTCTGCGGATGGGGAACATTGAAACCGTACTTTCTAGCAGTATCGCTGCGGTGTTCTTTGCAGCTTTCGTGGTTGCTGGAACTATGTGGTACGGTAACGCTACCACCCCGATTGAACTGTTTGGCCCCACTCGTTATCAGTGGGATCAAGGATACTTCACTCAGGAAATTGAGCGTCGCGTACAAACTAGTCTTGCTGAAGGTGCGACCCTTTCAGAAGCCTGGGCGCAAATTCCTGAAAAACTGGCTTTCTACGATTATGTCGGTAATAGCCCCGCCAAAGGTGGTTTATTCCGTACAGGGCCAATGGTCAAGGGCGATGGTATCGCTCAATCTTGGCAAGGTCACGCAGTATTCAAAGATGCTGAAGGCCGGGAATTGACCGTGCGTCGTCTTCCCAACTTCTTTGAAACCTTCCCAGTTATCTTGACCGATGCTGATGGAGTTATCCGCGCTGATATTCCTTTCCGTCGGGCAGAATCTAAGTATAGTTTTGAACAAACTGGTGTCACCGTCAGCTTCTATGGTGGTGATCTCAATGGTCAAACCTTTACAGATCCAGCCGATGTGAAGAAATATGCCCGGAAAGCTCAAGGTGGTGAAATCTTTGAATTTGACCGTGAAACCTTGAACTCTGATGGTGTATTCCGCACCAGTCCTAGAGGTTGGTTTACCTTTGGACACGCTGTATTTGCTCTCTTATTCTTCTTTGGTCATCTCTGGCATGGTTCTCGGACAATCTACCGAGACGTATTTGCTGGTGTTGATGCCGATCTAGAAGAGCAAGTTGAGTGGGGTCTATTCCAGAAAGTGGGTGATAAAACAACCCGCCGGAAAGAAGCCCTCTAATTTTTGGGGACTGGGGACTAGGTGCTGGGGATTGAGAAAGAGTCTTCCTCATCCCCCATACCTAATCCTCAATCTCTTAGAATTGATAAACTATCGTTACTTGCTGGATAGGCAGGAGCTTTTAATATGGAAAGCGTTGCATACATCTTGATTTTGACCTTGGCAATAGGAGTTCTTTTCTTTGCGATCGCATTCCGCGAACCTCCCCGCATCGAAAAGAAAGATGATTAATAGGCTGCTCTTATCAAAGTTTGAAGAGTAAATATCATGGTTTATCCGCTGTTACCAATAGTGGTAGTAGCGGATATCTATGTTTATGAAAGAATAGGAAACAAGGTAAAAGAAATGTTTCAATGACCAATGATTTATGATATAATTTTCTATCTGGAAGTTAATATGTGTTAGTGCTAGCTTTTCTGCGCTAGGATAAAAAAGATGTAGGTGTAACTGCCTGCCGCCTAGTGCCTCGCATATACATCACGCCTATGCCACAACCTTTACGGAGACTAGAACCAGGAACAAATCAGCATGGTCAATCAGAACTTAACCGCTACAGAAATTGGATTCACTCACGAAGATTTCGCTGCTCTACTTGACAAGTACGATTATCACTTCAGCCCTGGCGACATTGTACCAGGTACAGTTTTCAGTATAGAGCCGCGCGGCGCTCTGATTGACATAGGTGCTAAAACAGCAGCCTACATACCTATACAAGAAATGTCTATAAACCGGGTTGATGCCCCGGAAGAAGTTTTACAATCTAACGAAACTAGAGAATTTTTCATCCTCACTGATGAAAACGAGGATGGTCAGCTGACTCTTTCCATTCGTCGCATTGAATACATGCGCGCTTGGGAACGTGTCAGGCAGTTACAAGCAGAAGATGCTACCGTTCGTTCCGGTGTGTTTGCTACTAACCGCGGTGGTGCATTGGTACGCATTGAAGGCTTACGCGGCTTTATCCCCGGTTCTCACATCAGCACTCGCAAACCCAAGGAAGAATTGGTAGGCGAAGAACTGCCATTAAAATTCTTAGAAGTAGACGAAGAACGTAACCGCTTAGTTCTATCTCACCGTCGAGCGTTGGTTGAACGGAAGATGAACCGCTTAGAAGTAGGCGAAGTAGTAATTGGTACAGTCCGCGGTATCAAGCCATACGGTGCGTTTATTGATATTGGTGGTGTCAGCGGATTGCTGCACATTTCCGAAATTTCTCACGAGCATATTGATACACCTCACAGTGTGTTCAATGTCAATGATGAAGTTAAAGTCATGATCATTGACTTGGATGCAGAAAGGGGTCGGATTTCCTTATCTACCAAGCAGTTGGAACCCGAACCCGGTGATATGATTAAGAACCGGGATTTGGTCTACGATAAAGCCGAAGAAATGGCAGCTAAGTATCGTGAACAAATGCTAGCCAAGCAGCAAGGTTTGACTATTGCGCCTGCGGACGCTGAAGAAGTTGTAGGCGCTGAGGAAGCTGTAGAAGCGGAAGAAGCTACAACTGAAGCAACAGAAGAAATATCGGCTGTAGCTGCAACAGAAGAAGCTACAACTGAAGCAGAGACTGAAGAGCTATCGGCTGTAGCTGTAACAGAAGAAGCTGCAACTGAAGCAACAGAAGAAGCTACAACTGAAGAAGCTACAACTGAAGCAACAGAAGAAATATCAGCTGTAGCTGTAACAGAAGAAGAAATTCCTGCTGTTGTTGAAGAGTAAGACAAAGTTAGTTTTACTTGTTGACGAATAAGAGCATTAAAGTATTGATTAAAGAGGGAAAACCCCTCTTTTTTTATGGCAAATAAGTTATGTGGGGTGGAAAATTTTGGTAACTATTAAATGTAAAGATATCAGCTTTCCCAATATCCAAGCAATTTTTTTTGATAAAAATGGAACCTTAGAAAATTCAGAAGTGTATTTGCGATCGCTTGGGCAAAAAGCAGCAAGAATGATAGACGCGCAAGTACCCGGAATTGGGGAACCATTATTAATGGCCTTTGGTATCGATAGCGATCGCCTAGATCCTGCTGGTTTAATATCCGTAGCCAGTCGCCGTGAAACCGAAATCGCCGCAGCCGCATATATTGCGGAAACTGGTAGAGGATGGTTTGAGTCTTTAAAAATTGCTCGTCAGTCTTTGGATGAAGCGGAAAAATATCTGGGTAAAGATCCAGCACCATTATTTCCAGGTAGCTTGGAGGTATTGCAGTCTTTGTCAGCCGCAGGATTAACACTCGGTATTATTTCCGCAGCCAGTTCAGCCGAAGTTCGTGAATTTGTCGCCCGATACCAGTTGAGCGATTACATCCAAATACAAAAGGGAGTGGATGATGGCCCCAGTAAACCAGACCCAATACTATTTTTACAGGCTTGTCAAGCTTTGGGAGTAGAACCGAGCGCTACATTAATGGTGGGAGACGCTGTTGGTGATATGCAAATGGCTCGTAATGCCAAAGCCGCAGGTTGTATTGGGATTACATGGGTGGGTAAATCCGATCACGTCCAAGGTGCGGATGTGGTGATTAATCAACTAGATGAAATTCAAGTTTTATAGTGGGGACTGGGGACTAGGGGCTAGATTTAAATCCAAAATGGTATAAGCCATGCAAGATACAGAAACGGGCTTACAACTTCGCTTGTGGACAGTTGAAGAATACCACCGGATGGCTGAGGCGGGGATTTTTGGTGCAGACGAGCGAGTGGAACTGCTAGAAGGAAATATCATTTGGATGATTGCCAAAGGAACAGCCCATCGTTCAGCAGTGGGGAGGACAGCTTAACGGGTGACAAGGCAGTTGAAGATGAGATGTGGCAACAATTTGAGAAAA
>NZ_CAWUDM010000042.1:0-53840 GCF_963920855.1 Nostoc sp. CCY0012
TATTCACAATGCTTCTACAGCCATTGAACCCTCGTAATTTGGCTACAGTATTGTACATCAGCCCTTTTTTTTATACTCTTTTTTTGGCTACAGTATTGTTGTAGTGAGAACTTTAGTTCTCAAATCAGGACTTTAGTCCTGACTACAAACTGATTTCTAGTAAATTTACATTACTTTACATAGCTTGGTTTTTTCAAGTAGTTTTACTTATACGGAAGTTAGACTGCTTCCTTGAGATGGGTATGGAAAAACTTTGTCAACTCGCACCAAGCATCTTCATCTGCTAAACCATTGTAAGCAGAACGTTCATGGCAGAAAAAACCATGATCAGCATCAGGATAGACCTTTAAATTGTACTCTTTACCCAATTCTTGGAATCGAGACTCGACTTGTTTAATTCGTTCAAGAGAAATAAGTATACTGAAAATTTATCAAGACATTGAAGTTGTTTGATCTAGTGGTTTCTATTTCCCAGCCAGAACAATTCATCACAAATGGTCTTATCCCGTGGCTATCAGCATTATTTGCCATTTGTTTAGCTATCATTCATATCTACTCAGGCAAACTACGTTTTATCGATACAATTCCTCGCAGTCGCTGGCTTTCCACGGCCAGTGGCGTCTCAGTCGCCTATGTCTTTGTTCACATACTTCCCGATTTGAGTATTAGACAAAGAGTGATAGCGCAGACGGGAATTTTTGCCTTTATAGAACACCATGTTTATCTCATAGCACTTTTTGGACTTACTGTATTTTATGGGCTAGAAAGAGTAGTTAGAGAATCGCGTAAAATTCAAGAAAAATTGGGTAAAGATACACCAGAAGTAGGTGTTTTCTGGCTACATATCATCTCATTTGCCCTTTACAACGGACTAATTGGTTACCTGCTATTACATCGAGAAGAACCAGGCATTCAAAGCCTTTTCTTGTTTTTTATCGCAATGGCATTGCATTTCGTTGTCAATGATTATGGTTTACGCCAACACCACAAACACATTTATCATACACAGGGGCGCTGGATACTAGCAGTTGCAATCATTGTAGGATGGGTGATTGGCTATGGCACAGAGATTGATCAAGCTGCGATCGCAGTATTGTTTGCTTTTTTAGCAGGTGGAGTAATTCTCAATGTCTTAAAAGAAGAACTCCCTGAAGAACGTGAAAGTTGTTTTTGGGCATTTGCAATAGGTGTAGGAGCTTATACCCTATTGTTGCTAGCACTTTAGGCACTTAAGTAGTCGGCAAGTTCAAAATCATCAACAATCCAAAGCTATAAAATTAAGTTGAACTAGTCTTAAAAACTCCTTTGCAACCCTTGGCGCTGAACTTTAAATTCCTTTGCGATTAAAAAATAATCATGCCCAACCTCTCCCATACCCTACAGCAACGCCGCCAAAAGCTAGCCAAACTCATTGATGTTCCGGCAATTTTGTGGTCAGGAAGCATTAATTCGCGTAACTTCCCTGCCAATCACTTTCCTTTTCGCGCCAGCAGTCACTTCCTCTACTTTGCCGGACTACCATTGCCCAACGCCGCCATTCGCATAGAAGCAGGCAAACTACAACTATTCATGGATGATCCTCACCCAAGTAGCGCCCTGTGGCATGGAGAAATGCCCACCCGCCACCAAATCGCCCAACAAATCGGTGCAGACATCGCTAAACCACTGGCAGAGTTAGAGTCTCACCTAGAAGGTGCAGCCACAATTCCCGCCCAAGATGCTGCTACTTGGACACAGCAATCGCAACTATTAAATAGATGGTTATTACCCCAACAACCACCCCAAGGAATCGATTTAGAATTAGCCAAAGCTATAATTTCCCTGCGCCTCATCCACGACGAAAGCGCATTAGCTGAATTACGCCAAGCTGCTGCGGTGACTGTTGCAGCACACAAAGCTGGTATGGTTGCCACACCAAAAGCCAAACTAGAAGCAGAAGTGCGGGCGGCTATGGAAGGGGTAATCATGTCTGATAATATGACCACCTCCTACAACAGTATTGTTACCGTCCACGGCGAAGTTTTACATAACGAGCAGTATCACCATCCCCTGCAACCAGGAGACTTACTGCTTGCTGATGTGGGTGCGGAAACTGAGATGGGTTGGGCTGCTGATGTCACCCGTACTTGGCCAGTATCAGGGAAATTTTCATCTACCCAAAGAGATATTTATGACGTGGTGTTAGCGGCTCATGATGCTTGCATTGCCAAAATATGCCCCGGTGTAGAGTATGGAGATATTCATCTCTTAGCGGCTATGGTTATTGCTGAGGGGTTGGTAAATTTAGGCATTTTACAAGGAAATAGCCAAGATTTAGTGGAGATGGATGCCCATGCACTGTTTTTCCCTCACGGCATCGGTCATTTACTAGGCTTAGATGTGCATGATATGGAAGATTTGGGCGATTTAGCAGGTTATGAAGAGGGAAGAATCAGGAGCGATCGCTTTGGTTTAGGCTATCTACGTTTAAATCGTCCTTTGCATCCAGGAATGTTGGTAACAATTGAGCCAGGCTTTTATCAAGTACCAGCTATTTTAAATAATAGAGAAGTGCGGGAAAAATATGAAAATATAGTTAATTGGCAACGATTATCTCAATTTGCTGATGTACGGGGAATACGTATAGAAGATGATGTTTTAGTTACAGAAGTAGGTAGCGAAGTTTTAACAGCAGCATTACCAAGTACAGCCAGTGAAATAGAGGATTTATCTAATTGACATAGTTTTGTTTATTTCCTCCGACTTACTTAGATATACAGAAAAAAATGCCTTATGATGTTACTAAATGTCCAGGAAAAAACTGCCCAGTAAAACAAAAATGTTCCCGTTTTACAAATGAAATTCTGGGTCGTCAGGATTTTTTTGGAGAAGCTCCCTATAATTTCACTACTAATTCCTGTGAACACTTTATTAATAACTGCCCAGATGAAAATAAAATCCGCTTGAAAGCTTATGAAATCTGGCAACAAATGGGTTATCAAGAGGGCAAGTCTGTAGAATATTGGCTTCAGGCTGAAAAGGCGTTGATAGATTTAGGGACTTACACCTAAAAAGTAAAGTTGACCCCAAAAGATCGGTTCACCACTCCAAGAAAGGGGAGTATTTGGTTGTTCAAGTCGGGGTGAAAACTACTAAGCTGGTAAATAGCACGTTAAAAATTTACCGGGAAACCTGAATCGCATTCATGGGCGGTTCAACTTTACCCATTGGCGAACTACCTGTAATTACACTATGTTTGATGCTTTATCTGAACGTTTAGAAAGTGCCTGGAAAAAACTGCGGGGACAGGACAAAATATCTCAATCCAATATTCAAGACGCTTTGCGGGAAGTACGCCGCGCCTTGTTGGAAGCAGATGTCAATCTCCAGGTAGTTAAAGATTTTATTAGCGAAGTCGAAGCCAAAGCACAGGGGGCCGAGGTGCTTGCTGGCGTGCGACCTGATCAGCAGTTCATCAAAATTGTGCATGATGAATTGGTGCAGGTAATGGGGGCGGAAAATGTACCCCTAGCGGAAGCCGAGGAACAACCCACAATTGTTTTAATGGCTGGGTTGCAAGGTACTGGTAAAACCACAGCAACAGCTAAATTAGCTTTACATCTGCGGAAATTAGAGCGTAGCTGTTTGTTGGTAGCCACAGACGTATATCGCCCAGCAGCTATTGACCAACTGGTGACGTTAGGTAAGCAAATTGACGTACCAGTTTTTGACTTGGGTAGCGATGCAGACCCCGTAGAAATTGCCCGTCAAGGTGTAGAACGCGCCAAAGCAGAAGGCGTCAACACAGTCATTATTGACACGGCTGGTCGTCTGCAAATTGACGAAGACATGATGGCGGAGTTAGCCCGTATCAAAGAAACTGTCCAACCCGATGAAACTTTGCTAGTCGTGGATTCCATGACTGGTCAAGAAGCGGCAAATCTTACCCGTACCTTCCACGAACAAATCGGTATTACTGGGGCAATTCTCACCAAGATGGATGGTGATAGCCGTGGTGGTGCAGCGCTATCAGTGCGCCAAATTTCGGGAGCGCCAATTAAATTTGTAGGCGTGGGCGAAAAAGTCGAAGCACTGCAACCGTTTTACCCTGAGCGCATGGCTTCGCGGATTCTGGGAATGGGCGATGTGCTGTCTCTGGTAGAAAAAGCTCAGGAAGAATTTGATCTGGCTGATGCCGAGAAAATGCAGGAAAAAATCCTGTCAGCCAAGTTTGACTTTACTGACTTTCTCAAACAGCTGCGAATGCTGAAAAATATGGGTTCATTGGGAGGCATCATGAAGATGATTCCAGGGATGAACAAGCTTTCAGACGACCAGCTAAAGCAGGGAGAAACCCAGCTCAAGCGCTGCGAAGCCATGATTAACTCCATGACTCGCCAAGAACGCCACGACCCAGATTTATTAGCAAGTTCACCGAGTCGGCGGCGACGGATTGCCAAGGGTGCTGGCTATAGAGAAACCGATGTCAGTAAACTAGTGGCTGATTTCCAAAAAATGCGATCGCTCATGCAGCAAATGGGTCAAGGTCAAATGCCAGGAATGCCAGGAATGTTTGGTGGCGGCGATAACGCCTTTGCCGGTGCGGGTAATCGTCCTGCTCCTGGATGGCGCGGTTACAATGCTGGTGCAGCAGGTACGAAAAAGAAAAAGAACAAAGAGAAAAAGAAAAAAGGCTTCGGCAGTCTCTAATGTTTCCCATTACCCCTTAGGGGGCCCGAGTTCCCCAGAAATCATAGCAGCGAAGACTAAGCAAGTGCTAAAATTAGCATTTCAGTACCAACAATTAGGAGAATCATTCCTCAACCATGATCAAATTGCGCTTGAAGCGATATGGCAAAAAGCGGGAAGCGAGTTACCGCATCATCGCTATTAACAACCTTGCGCGCCGTGATGGCCGTCCCCTAGAAGAACTGGGATTCTATAACCCCAGAACTGACGAAGTACGACTAGATGTTCCTGGTATCATCAAGCGTCTACAACAAGGCGCTCAACCAACTGATACCGTCCGTAGCATCTTAGTTAAAGCCAATGTTTTTGAACAGCTCAGTGCCACAAACGCATCTTAAGGACGAAATACAATCCCCAACAGCTAGTCCCAATTACGTTGGGCTAGTTAAGTTTTTGATTCAGCCATTTTTAGAATCTCCAGAGACTTTAAGCGTCGATTGTGAAATTTCTCCCACCCTGAAACGGGCTTGGATTCGCATCGCCTTTGACAGCACAGACAAGGGGAAAGTGTTTGGTCGAGGAGGACGCAATATTCAGGCGATTAGAACAGTAATTGCAGCTGCTGCGGCACTTGCCGGACAATCAGTATACCTGGATATTTACGGCAACAATGCTTTAGGCAGAGAGGGAATGTCTTTTGACGAAGATCAACAAGAACGATCATCGCCACCACCAAAAACACGGGAAAGAGCCGGAAATTTACCTAGACCTGTGGTAAAACCCCGAACTCGCTAGTTAATCAAGAGAAAGTCTGAGCGGTGGAAACTGAGCTACGCCGAAGTGCTGTAGTTACTTCCGCTCAGATATTTCAGATTAAAAATTTAAAATGGTATAACTTTTGTTATCAAAAATTGCACTTCAGAAATTAAGCAATAAATATTTATGGCAGATGCTTTAACAATTCAGCTGCCGAACATTCCCAGTGCGATCGCTCTTGCCGGTGATAGAGAAGAAAATCTCAAACTATTATCCCGACAAACAGGCGCTAATTTGGTGCTGCGTGGGCAAGAACTACATATTGCAGGTACAGAAGCGCAAATTAACCTGGCTTCTCAATTAGTGCGATCGCTTGAAGTAATCTGGACTAAAGGCGATACTATCTCCAGTGCCGACATATTAACAGCCCGTCAAGCTCTAGATAGTAATCGACAAGGGGAACTTCAAGACTTACAGCGAGATGTCTTAGCCAAAACTCGTCGCGGTGAAGAAATTCGTGCCAAAACCTTTCGTCAACGGCAGTACATTGAAGATATACGCAAGCGTGACTTGACATTCTGTGTTGGGCCTGCTGGTACTGGTAAAACCTACCTCGCAGTGGTTGTTGCTGTGCAAGCACTGTTAAATAATCAGGTAGAGAAGCTGATTTTAACTCGTCCTGCTGTAGAAGCTGGCGAAAAACTGGGATTTTTACCCGGAGATTTACAGCAAAAAGTCAATCCCTATCTCCGCCCACTTTACGATGCCATCTATGAATTTATCGATCAAGAAAAAGTCCCCAGTTTGATGGAACGGGGTGTCATTGAAGTTGCACCACTCGCCTATATGCGAGGACGTACCCTCAATCATGCTTTTGTAATTGTCGATGAAGCCCAAAATACTACACCTGCTCAAATGAAAATGGTGTTGACTCGTTTGGGTTTCCGTTCGCGGATGGTAATTACAGGTGACACTACACAAACAGATTTGCCCCTCAACCAAAAATCAGGACTAGGGGTAGCTTTACAAGTCCTCAAGAATGTTGAAGGGATAGGCTTTTGTGAATTTACCCAACAAGATGTTGTGCGTCATCCTCTAGTTCAGCGCATTGTCGCTGCTTATGAACGATACGAAAGATAATTTATCTGTAGTTGCGGAAATTTTCCTCTAGTTGTACTAATCACAAAACCTGATAACTAATAACTGATTATGAGTAAAAATTTGAAAGACTTTTTAGAAGCCTGTGAAAATTTAGGAACCTTACGCATTATTGTTACCAGCAGCGCTGCTGTATTAGAAGCAAGAGGCAAAATAGAAAAGCTATTTTATGCCGAATTGCTTAAAGGTAAGTATGCGAATATGCACACCGAAGGCTTTGAGTTTCATTTGAATATGGATAAAATTACTCAAGTAAAATTTGAAACAGGTGAAGCGAAAAGAGGTAATTTTACCACTTATGCCATTCGGTTTTTAGATGAGAGCCAGGAGTCTGCTTTAAGCCTATTTTTACAATGGGGTAAACCAGGAGAATACGAACCCGGTCAAGTGGAATATTGGCATACTTTACGGGAGCAGTATGGGGAAGTTTGGCAACCTACACCTATTGAAACTTTATGATTTTATCAAGGTTAGCTAATATTCATAATTAGGATTCATCACCACTATCCAATTCTTGTTTGAAAGATGCGTCATATAAGGGTGATTTACAGTTTTTGTTTGATTATTTTATGCCTACTCGCATGGTGTGGGAAAGCAGTAGCCGGGGAGTTATCGGAACGCCTAACAAATTTTCCTCAGTGGGAACAACTAACTTCGGTGAAACCAGCAACAGGAGATTTGGTTTATCCTGATTGGTTTGCTGGTGATTGGCAGGTAACAAGTACGTTAGTCGATTTAGTTGCACCTTTAGCACCAGATATCGTCACCCCTGGATTTGAGGCTAATCGCCAACAACTAAATCAGCCTGTAAGTTTTTTAGTGCGTTTTATTTCCGAAAAACCTCCAATTACTGAGTTAAAACTTATCCCTAAAATAGATAATAAATCAACAATTTTAGTAGCAGATAGAGCGTTTAATAGTTTGAATTTGGCCAGGGCTTATTTAGGGGATAAAGCTGTGTTATCAGTCAAAGCAGATCCCAATTCACCTAATCGTCAAATTACTCTTTTGCGGGGCGATCGCCAATTAGTTTCTATTGTGAGCGCCCGTGCTACTGAAACAACTTCAGATGACAAGTTCATCACTTCAGAAGTATTTCAACAACTATTTAAAGGGGGTTCACAACCCTATTTTAATTCAGTGGAATCTACCACCGCTTATCACAAATTAGCTACATCTCAACCCGCCATTGAGGCAGATCAAGTTACGGCTGTTTATCTCTCGCCTCAAGACCCAGATTATTTTACCGCAGGTTCTCGTCCTGTAGCCCTTTATCGCTATCGTCTGGAATTTTTTCCTGCAACTAGGGGCTAGTTACTAATACCGAGTTGCAGTCAAAGATAGTAACTTGGGCTGGGAGTAGGGAGTAGGGAATAGGGAGTAGGAATATTATGTTTGAACGCAACTTAGTATAACTACGCCTCAAGAGTGATTTAGCATCGTAGCACTTGACTACAGCATACTACAAATGTAGTATAAATATTCCAAGCTAACGCTCATGCTCTTGGACGGTGTGCATCATGGCAACATTTAAAGATATTATCAACTACTTTCGTCCTGATTGGAGGCTGAGTGTTGTCAGTATTGCAGCATCCAGCATTTATGAAATTGTTGACTTGCTTGTTCCTTATGCGATTGGGCAGATTTTAAATGTTCTGTCTAATCAACCATTGGATAGGCCATTGCAAAGTGCGATCGCTAGCATAGGAGAATTGATCAATTACCCAGTAAATCAAACTTTATCTTTAGGTGTCTTACTGGGATTAATTTTTTTGGTGACAGTAGTCAAAGCACCTACACAGCCTTGGTTAACCAGTTGGTTCCATTGGGATATTGCCTTACGGGCGCGTCGGGATAAGACTCAAACAACCATAGCCAAAGTTCTCACACTGCCACTAGAATTTTATGATGAAAATAACCCCGGGCGCATTTCTGGGCGAGTAGCTAGAGGTCTTGCGAACCATACTTGGACGTATCCCGAAATTGCCGGACAGTTGATTCCTAAATTGGTGCGTGTGCTAGGAATTTTCGTGTTTATCCTGTTAATTGAGTGGCGGATTGCGATTTTATATTTGATTTCCTTTGTAGTTATCCTCAGCTTTACCTTGAAGACTTTGCGGCGGATCATTTGGCACGAAAGTCGCTTAGATAAATACATGGAAAACACCGAAAGTCGGACTTCGGAATTGATTACAAATATCAAAACAGTCAAAGCATTTGCCACAGAAGCCAATGAACTAAAACGCCAACAGCAAAGATTGGATCGTGAGTTCACAGTAGTAGATTATCGTATCCACAAAGGTTATGTAAAACTGCTGACATGGCAAAAGGCTATAATTCAATTTTGTGTATTCACAATTTTGGGTCTAACTTTAGCTGCAACAGTAGACGGGAGAATTTCTCTAGGTCACTTTGTCATGACCTTAACACTTTCTAGCATGGCTTATGCCGAACTAGAACCTATTAGTAATCTGGCAGAAGTTTTTGCCCGACGCTATTCTTCGATGTTGCGGTTTCACGAATTTTTGCAAGAACCAATTGGCTCTGATTCAGTTGGTCTATTAGCAGCAGAAAACCAAACCGCATCACCTTATAAATTCACTGGCAAAATTGAGTTATCCCACGTCAGTTTTGGATATGATGACAGTCGTCAAGTTTTGCAAGATATCAACTTGTTGATTGAACCATACCAAACAGTGGCATTAGTTGGGCGTTCTGGTTCTGGTAAGTCTACCTTAGTGAAACTGCTGCTGCGGTATTTTGCACCTCAAGAGGGCGAGATTTTGATTGATGGTCAAGATATTCGCACCTTGGATGTAGGTAAGTATAGGCGGAGGCTGGCGATCGTTCACCAAGAAGTAGACGTTTTTAACGGTACTGTATTGGATAACCTCACCTACGGTAGACCAAACGCCACTCTAGAACAAGTCAAGGAAGCCTGTAGAATTGCCCGAGTTGATGAAGTCATGGAACACCTCCCCCAAGGTTATTACACCGTTGTCGGGGAACGTGGCGTCAGGTTATCTGGCGGACAAAGACAGCGTTTGGGAATTGCTAGGGCGTTGTTAGTTGAACCAGACGTACTAATTTTTGACGAAGCTACCTCCAGCTTAGATTACGAATCTGAACGGGCAATTCAATTAGCCATGCGATCAATTCAGGGAACTTGCACCACTATCGTCATTGCCCACCGTTTAAGTACAATCCGGGAAGCCGATAAAATTGTGGTTCTCGATCAAGGAAGAATTGCCGAAGTGGGTAGTCATGATGAACTGTTGGGTCATCAAGGGATTTACCGTCGCTTGCACTCCCTGCAAGAAACCGGAGAATTACTGAATTAGGCAGGAACAACCTGGTTTTTCCATAAATCAGGTTTCCCCAAATTAAATATTTGTTAAACGCTTGCCAATTCTAAAACCTGGTGCTACTATTGATAATCGTGAGACAAATGGGTCGGTGTCCGAGTGGTTAATGGAGACGGACTGTAAATCCGTTGGCTAGCGCCTACGCTGGTTCAAATCCAGCCCGGCCCACCACTTCTAAGGTAGTGAGCTATAATTGCTAAGTGACTGGTGAGTTCACAGCTTTATAGCTCATCACTTCAAAACCAAGTTTGTTTTTTGCCCGTGTGGCTCAGTGGTAGAGCACACCCTTGGTAAGGGTGAGGTCACGAGTTCAATCCTCGTCACGGGCTTTTTATTATATTTAGTAAATCAACAGTTTAATACTAGTTGCACAATATACGTTTAATCTATCATTATCGTTATCGCTTTGCATAGATCAAGTAAAATGCATTTTTCAGTACAAATAGCATTATTATTTACAAAGTTGTTACTTATACTTTAAGTGCAACATATGATATCCCTAGAAAATATGAAAGTATCAAACATTGTTATTTGTTTAGTTCTTCTTCAAGCTATTTGTGGATGCCAAGAGAATATTCAGAATAGTTTAGAAACAAAAATTAAAAGTGATGTAGAAATTGCCAATTCTAATCTTCCTAAATATCCATCTTTAAAAGAAGAAATTCAACGCCCTGCATTTGATAAATTTGCTGATTCTATAAAAGTAAAATACGATGATAAAAATTCATACGAAATAGAAAAAAATGAATCGGTAACTTCACCTTATACAGGAAAAGTCCAATACCAAATTACTTTGAATATACATGGTAATGAAATAAACATGAAACCCATTAAAGCATTATATGTATATAAAAATAGTAGATGGGAATTTAAAGAAGCCATGATTTCATATGAATATGGCAGAATTAGAAGTTTAGATGTTAGCCCATTGTTTCAATAAATTTTGTTAAAATTATTCAGCAAGACTTTTTTACTGATTAGCAGTGAAGTGTACTTTACACTAACCAATTTACTATTTTTAGATCTGGGATTTGTGAAAAATCTTGATAATTGCGTGTAGCTACTATTGCATTGTGAGTGAGGGCAATAGAGGCAATTCTTAAGTCTTTTTCAATTTTCTTTTTTGCCAGAGACTTGGAGTTTTGCCGTAAAATTTGATAGTAGTTTTCGGCACGAAAATCAAAATTCAAAACAGTTATCACCTTGATGAACTCTGTAGTTTGCCATAGCTTTGTGTACAGTTTAGTAAGATTGCTAGCTTGACCAGGATCATTTAATCTCCCAGTCCAACCGTTGAATAACTCCTGCACAGTAATTATGGTAATTGCTACATTATAAGAATGCTTTTCTACTTGGGTAATTATTGACTTATTCCCAGCTAAGAATAGTGAAGCATGGTCAGTATCGAGAATCCACAAACTCATAAGTCGCTATCTTGTTCGCGCTCTGCTCTTATTTCTTTCATGATTTCTATAAAATCTGGGTCATCCCGAAAAATTCCCGCAAATCTCATCACAGGGTTTTCTAGGGTACTTGGCTGTATCGGTGTAGGAATTTTAATTATTTCGGCTTTATCCAGACGTTTTTGTAATAGCTGCTGAACTTTTTCAACTGCTCCTTCTTTTGTTTCATCTCTAATTTGGCAATCTGGAACTTCTAAGACAGTTGCTATAGTAAAACCATCATTTGTACTTTCTAACAAGATATTCCAGTTATCCATCAGATTTACCTAGCTGTAATTTCTACAATTGGCTGATTACCTGATATTTTACCAATGTTTATTAATTGGCACATTGCAACGAGCGCGGCAGGGTTCGAACCTGCGACCAACGGATTAGAAATCCGTGGCTCTATCCACTGAGCTACGCGCCCAAACTAATATTCTGGCTCCCGAAGAAGTCATCGAATTGATTATATCGTTATATCCTACCAAGAAGCAAACAAAAAATTGCAGATTTACCACTAGCAAGGCTATGATTCAAGTCGCTAGTTATGTCGATTTACACTAAAAATGCAGCAAATGGGCTATTGATTGGCTATATTGTGTGGTCGATAGGTTATTTGTGTGTTGATGTCAGGGTAGCTTCAGGCGATCGCGAGGCTCAACTCAATGGCACGCTAGGTAATCGCACTCTTGGCGATGTTACCAAAACACGACTATAGATCGCATATCCATGAAGCCCCTGTGAGGAGTTATTTGCGAGTGCCATGTTTATTCTCAAACGGCAGGATGTTGAAATATCGAGTATTCAGCACCCAAAACGGGATCAGCAAGTGCCGATTCTTACTTATCAGGGGCAAACCTTTCGCTTGATTAGCCTTTTTAAAGCTAGCCAAGAAGAAGAAGCTAGAGCCTTGTGGCGAGAATTGACTGATAACCGAGGTAAAGCCTGTGTCTTGCTGGAAGAACCGGATCGCTTTAGTGTCTGGGGAAAAGTCCGCTTAGATCAAATAGGTAGTGACACGGGTGGTCATAGCAAGCAAGGAATTTATATTCAAGCCAGTATTTTGCTGCTGCAAGCAGTTTATCTGGACATTGAAGAGTTTTTAGGTGGTCGCCAAGCGACACTATTTGAGAAAGATATGGCAGAATTTTTGCGCCAGCAACAATTTCCCCAAACATCTTCCCTAGAAGCTGTCAAGCACTTGGTATCGATAAATCCCTTAGAAATAGTTAATATTCCTCCTTGGCAAGAAAACCACGTAATTAGTTTCTTGCAAACACTGCATCAACTCGGAAAAAGTTATTTTGGTAATGCAAACTTTGCTAATCAAGTCAATGATCGGTTACAAGATATGCCAGAAGCCGAGCGATCGCTATTTATCAGTTGGCTAAATCAAACTTCACTGAGTAAACTGTGGCAATAGCATGGAAAGTGTGGGAAAAACTGCGGCTACAGGCAGTTGCTTTTGGCCTCCATTGGTGCATCGCTGGATAGATAAACCGCTTCCTACACAGTCCTGCACACCAAAATCAGGCCGAGTGCATTTACACAGTTAATTCCTATGAGCAGTTCATACAAAAATTCCTACCGTTCTCAATCCATCTTCACCAATCGCAACATAATTTTAGCTAGCATCGCCTGGGCTGTGCTGGCACTGTTATACTTTTTGTTGTTTAGTGCCAAAATCCCCGGAGCAGATGGTGTAGAAAGCCGTGCTGACTGGTACGTGATTGGTACAAATATTTTTGAAGCCTTGGCTTACTTGGGTGCAGGTATCTTATGCTTAAGGAACTGGCGTAGCCCGCAAATTGTCAGTAGCAGAAATGTTTGGCTGGCGATCGCTATAGGTATGCTTTCTTATTTCCTGGGAGGGATCATCTTCGGTTACACAGAAATAATTTTAGACAAAGAACCAGATGTGTCTATTGGCGATATATTTTTTGTACTGAGTTATCTTTCCCTGGGCGTAGGCATGACTTTAGCTGTGGCTTCTAGACGAATCAATTTAGAAAAATGGCAATGGCTAATTGTGGTGGCAATAGGAGTCTTTGGCAGTTTGTTAGCATGGTGGATTTCTATGCAACAAGCAGTACCCTCAGAGCCGCTAGTCGCTATTTTGAATTGGTTTTACGTAGTTAGTGATGTGGTTTTGCTAATTATTGCTACCACTTTATTACTGGCATTTTGGGGAGGCAGAGTTGCCCAGTCTTGGAGAATGATTGCGGCGGCCGCGTTTTCGCTCTACATTGCAGATATGTGGTTTAAATATGCTCAAGGGGCAAATTATCAAAGTGGGGAGATTCTAGAAGTGTTTTGGGTATTGAGTGGAGTTTTATTTGGTATGGGCGCTGTCTTAGAACATGACGCATCGTTGAGCAGAACTCGGCGAGAGCGTGGGCGCAAACGAGCTTAGAAAATTTGGTGTCTACCGTGAGAAAACTAACAGATCCTGACAAGAAAGAAATTCTGAAGTTATATCGAGAAACTGCCGAAACAACCTCAACTTTGGCAGAACATTATGGCGTGAGTAACTCGACAATTAGTCGGCTACTTAAAAGCACCTTGCCAGAAGACGAGTACGAATATCTCGTTTCTCTCAAACGTGCTGCTAGGACTCCTGAAGGCAGGGCGCAGGTAAATTATGAACAATTACCTTTGTTAAGTCAGCCAGAGCCAGACTTAAAGCCAGAGCCACCACCAGAGCCAAAGCCAGAGCAGCCACCAAGCCAGGAAACAAAAACTCCTCGCCTGAAGTTGCCAGATATTGAGCCAAAAGAAGCAGTTATCGAAGGCGAACAATTAGAGGAGGAAGACGAATTTAGTACCTCCATGAGGCGAGTCCGTCGGCGTCCCTCAGCAGAGGAAAAACCAAAGCTACGCTCAACAAAACGATTAGAAGTTGTTGAACCCAAGCCGTCGGAAATCACCAGCATCCCCACCCCCATCTTAAAAGACGAAAATCCTGAAGCAACTGTCATTGCCAACATGCTGGGAGAAGACTTGCTAGATGAGTCGGAGGATTTGGATGATTTAGACGACGATTTAGAGGATGATTTAGACGATGAAGATTACGACGAAGATTATGACGAAGAGGAAGAAGACTTAGACGAACCAAGACCATTAGTTACTAGACGTAGAGCCAATGAAGCACCAGTGCAAGTGTTGCCATTATCAGCAGCGCAATTGCCCAAAACTTGTTATTTGGTAATTGACCGTTCCTCGGAGTTGATTACCCGACCACTCAAGGACTTTGGTGACTTAGGACAAATTCCTAACCTGGAAACCCTGCAAAAAACATTGCCGGTGTTTGATAACCATCGAGTAGCAAAGCGCTTCTCCACCAAGCGCGATCGCGTGATCAAAGTTCCCGATAGTAAAATGCTCCATAAGGCTAGTACTCATCTACAAGCCAAGGGAATCACGCGACTGTTGATTGATGGCCAGGTATACTCTTTGTCGATGGTCTAAAAGTCATGGAGATACCTGCTGATTATGGTGTAGTCTTTGTCACAACTGCCAGCAAGCAGGAGGCGGAAAAAATTGCACATGCCCTTGTAGAAGCTAAACTTGCTGCTTGTGTAAGTATGTTGCCCATTCATTCAATTTACACATGGCAAGGAGAAATATACAAAGAGTCCGAGTGGCAGTTGTTAATTAAAACCGACTTGGCACAATTTTCCATTTTGGAAGCCAAAATTCGGGAACTGCACTCTTACGAAGTGTCAGAAATCATTGCCCTACCGATAATTGCGGGTTCTCAAGCCTACTTGCAATGGATTTCTGAACAGGTTAAACGTTAAACCAATTCGCAATTCGCAATTCGCAATTCGCAATTCGCAATAGAGCCTCCGGATGCCGCTAGGCTGTACGCAATTACGTGTTGTAAAGTGGATTTAGACACCGCCACAACACTTGCGGCTTGATAGAAGTCGGGGACTTAAACCCCTACATTTTGTTAAAAGTGAGGAGTTAGAAGTAGGAGTCAGGAAACTCCCCATTTCTAACTCCTAATTTTCAGGGTAAACGGCCGCTGCAAAACGCTCTGCCAAATTTATAATGTCTTGTTTACGGGCCAGTTTATTCATCCATTCTGGGGGAATGTTTTCCACACCGTAGTAAATGCCTGCTAACCCTCCAGTGACTGCGGCGGTGGTATCTGTATCTCCACCTAAATTGACGGCTTTGAGTACGGCTTCCGAGTAAGACGAAGTATTTAACAAACACCACAGGGATGATTCTAGAGTATCAATGACATAACCCCCAGAATTAATCTCCTCCACGGGCAGGTTGGCTATTTCGCCACTAAATATCCTGCCAAAATGCCGCCTCTCCAAAAGATATTCCCGCGCAGAATAAATAGACTGGATTTTTTCTAACCCTTGTAAATAAGCTGCTTGGAGACTAGCCCCTGCCAATAAGGCGACTGCAATACTAATATAAATGCCACAGGCCATTTGCGATCGCACATGAGCATGAGTAATGGCTGATACATCATGCACCCGCGCCATCAATTCTGGAAAAGTCACGGTTTTATGACAATAAGCCATCGGCAAAATTCGCATTAAAGAACCATTGCCATTACTATCTTCTACCTTACCTCCTGCCTGATGTGGTACAACTCCTTGTTTCAGGCGCATAATTGCTGCATGGGTAGTGGGGCCAATATCAAACAAATCGCCACGGGGAGTCCAATAAGCTTGCTTATACCAACGCCAAAAGGAATTGGCTATGGTGTCTAAGGAATATCCTCTACAAAGGCTTTCTGCCAAACAAAAAGTCAGTGAACTATCATCAGACCAAGTTCCCGGCGGTTGATTCCATGTGCCATAACCTAGCATTGTTGTCACCGGAGACTTAACTCTCTCAGCGCGGCTAGTAAACTCAACTGGCACACCCAACGCATCACCGACACATAAACCCATCAAAGCAGACAACGTTTTTGCAGCGGTTAGCATTATTCAATCTCCATGAAAATTACCAAAATTTAACCTTATAGATTCCACCCTCAAGCTGGTTGCGATAGTTGCCATATCCCATTGTTTCATCCTATGTAAAAAACCAGAACAATGGGTATTAATTAAGTATTTCATTTGTGATATATTCACTAAATTTTCTTTTCCTGACTGTGACAGTTGATAAACTGACTATTTTTATTAGAACTCCCGGACAGGAAAATACGAAAGTGAAAATATAACATCTTAGATAATACTAAATAAGATAATATATTGTTGTAGGTTGGGCTACGCCACTGTGAAGTCACAAGATATATGACAGATGGCGTATGAGAGAGGGAGGTATTTTTTTAGTGGCAAATCTCTTATTTAGATAGCATTTGTCAGGTAGCTGAGAACATCAACTGCTTATAGAACTCTGACAACAATAGACTTTCCAGCACGTTCTGTATCTTTTGCCATGTAACTTATACCTTACTAGCCTTAAAGTCTTATGCATCAATAACAACAGTCATTGGACAAATTAGAAAAATTATCTGGAACCTTTTTATACTATTTTCGACTTTTAATATATAAAGCAAAACACACAAAGTTTTTTCAAGAATTATGAAAAATATACTCAAGTCTTTTATGGCAATCTCTGCATTGTCTTCCTTAGTAGTAGCTCCTATTCTTCTTAGTGCCGGTCAAGCTTCAGCCCAACCAACTAGAGGTACCGATGCTAGTTATGTTGGTGCTGGTGTAGCCGCTGGCGTGACTAATGGTGGACAAGACGGTGATGCGGCGACCTTGGGTGGTAATCTTACAGGCCGGTTGAAACTAGGCAATACACCATTTTCTGCACGTGGTAATGTCCTTTGGGGTAATGAGACTACAGCTATCATCCCAGAAATTTCCGTAGACGTACCCATTGCTAATCGCACTAACGCTTATATTACTGGTGGTTATTCTTTCGTAGAAAACAATGGCGCACCCACTCCCTTGGGTAACAGAGAATCAGTAGTAGTAGGTGCTGGCGTGGAATCAGAAGTTGCTAATAACTTCCTCGTTTACACCAATGCTAAAGTCGGACTTCGTGCTTACGAAAATAGCCCGGCTTCTGCTATCAGCATTAATGGTGGTTTAGGTTATCGGTTTAGATAGAGGCTAGGGGAAAGAGGCAGGGGGCAGGGAGGAAATTTCTTCGTTACTCCCCACTTCCTACACAAGCCGGTTTTGTTAAGTGTTTAAACACGTACGAAGCCGGCTTTTTGCCGTGTTAAAATTAAAGTATTCCTCATATTTCCGACCGAATTACCGGGGATCACTCAGCCGAAAATAAACTTCGGCGTTGACCGATGCCTTATTGAGAATACTATACAACTGTGATGGTTAAATCTGCTCCTGCCCCAATTGCTAATCGTAATAAGCCTTCCAAAGTGGAAGGTATCAAGGAAAAAAGTAATTTTTTACGTGAACCTGTAGCTACGCAAATCCTTGAGGATACTACTCATTTTACCGAAGAAGCGGTACAACTTCTCAAATTTCATGGTTCTTACCAGCAAGATAACCGTGACAATCGTGTAAAGGGACAGGAAAAAGATTACCAGTTTATGCTGCGGACGAGAAATCCTGGTGGGTTTGTACCGCCGCAGTTATATCTGGCTTTAGATAATTTGTCCGATGAATTTGGCAACCACACGTTGCGCGTCACTACCCGACAGGGGTTTCAATTGCACGGGATTTTAAAAAAGAATCTGAAAGCTGCGATCGCTACTATAGTGCAAAATATGGGTTCGACTTTGGGTGCTTGCGGTGACCTCAACCGTAACGTCATGGCACCACCCGCGCCCTTTAAGAATCGCCCAGAGTACCAGTATGCTTGGGAATATGCTAATAATATTGCTGACTTACTGACACCGCAAACAGGGGCATATTACGAAATTTGGTTAGATGGCGAAAAGGTAATTAGTGCAGAAGAAAGCCCAGAGGTGAAAGCCGCGCGTCAGCGTAATGGCACTGGCACAATTATCCATGACAGTGAGGAACCAATTTATGGTACTCACTATATGCCCCGCAAGTTCAAGGTTTGCGTGACTGTACCTGGTGATAATTCCGTTGATTTATATACCCAAGACTTGACTCTGGTAGTAATTACCAATCAACAGGGAGAATTATCAGGATTTAATGTTTTTGCTGGTGGCGGTTTAGGTAGAACCCACAATAAAGAAGAAACCTTTGCCAGATTAGCCGATGAAATTTGCTATGTGGACAAAGATGATGTCTACAACTTAGTCAAAGCCATTGTTGCTACTCAGAGAGATTATGGCGATCGCACTGACCGTCGTCATGCCAGATTAAAATATTTAATCAACGATTGGGGTGTAGATAAATTCCGTTCCCAGGTTGAGGAATATTTCGGGAAATCAGTTGCACCGTTTCAACCATTACCAGAGTTTAAATATCAAGACTTCCTTGGTTGGCAAGAACAAGGCGACGGCCAGCTATTTTTAGGCATTTCTGTTGATAATGGTCGAGTTAAGGATGAAGGTACATTTCAACTGAAAACCGCCTTACGGGAAATTGTTGAGCAATTTAACTTACCCATGCGCTTGACACCCCACCACAACATCATTTTTTACGACATTGCGCCAGATATTCAGCCAGCCATTCAACAAATTCTCAACCGTTGCGGTGTCGTTTCTGACCCCAACACCATTGAACCTCTAGTACGTTATGCAATGGCTTGTCCGGCTTTGCCTACCTGCGGTTTGGCTATCACCGAATCAGAACGGGCAATACCGGGGATTTTACAAAGAATCCGCACCCTGCTAGATAAACTGGGTTTACAAGATGAGCATTTTGTGGTAAGGATGACAGGCTGTCCTAATGGTTGCGCTCGTCCCTACATGGCAGAATTGGGTTTTGTCGGTAGTGGCCCCGAATCTTACCAAGTGTGGCTGGGAGGTTCGCCAGATCAGACACGCTTGGCGCAACCTTATACTGAGCGGTTACACGATAACGACATAGAGAGCTTCCTAGAGCCGATTTTTGTTTATTTTAATAAATCGCGGAATTCTGGTGAAAGCTTTGGTGATTTTTGCGATCGCCTGGGTTTTGATGCTCTGCGTGAATTTGCTAGCAATTACGAGCCAGGAAGCTTCACTCCTCAAGCTACTCAGCCTAAGCGTTCTCCTAGTAGATCCCGCCATCGTATCAGTCTTCATGATGACATTTACGAGAAGTTAAAGGCTGCTGCTACCAGTCAAGGCCAGCCCATGACTAATCTAGTGAATCAGGCTCTAGAAGAATATTTGCAAAAGCTGTCATAAAAGTTGGCTACATATACCCCTCATCAATACTGGTGAGGGGTGATGGCAGTTTTCAGATAGCTGAATATATTTTAATGAAAAATTGCTTGTAAATGCTGTGAGCCAACCAGATGAAGGAAACAGCAAGTATATTATTTAAAAAATTGAAATTTGCCTAAGCATAACTACTATCGTAAATTTACTGAGACTGCTAATATCAGTCTGGAATCCTGCTCTGTACATTTGTAGCTTTGTATAGACACTACTTAGACTAATTGTTATGTACTTTATTACAGGCGATCGCCACAACCAGTTTCAGACATCTGGTGTTGGGTGTGGGTTGAAGATGAGTCACATGGTGATGGATTTAATCGATCAATGGTTAGCTAGTGAAGTACATTCGGCTAGTGAATTGAACGGGGGGAGAAACTGCTGTGAATTGAAGTTTGCAGATAGTTTTGTTAATTCAATATAGTCGAACCAATGAAACAGCAAAAAACTCGTCGCAACCGAGGTGTCATTTTGACACTCAAAGGCTGGGATAAACTTCAGGCTGCTAAAGCTCAAGCAGAATGGGAAAAAAATGCTGGAGATAGCTTTTCTTTAGAAGAACTAGGCGATCGCATATGTTTATCCCTGCATACAATATCTAGAATACTGGGGCGTTTGGAACCCGTAGATAAAAGTTCGTTACACTCTGCCTTTGCTACCTTTGGTTTGGAATTAGGCAACAGTGATTATACCCGACCCAGCCCCCCTGACGATTTAGAAATCCGACACATGAATCCGCAGTATGACTGGCAAGAAGCCCCAGATGTATCTGTATTTTATGGTCGCAGTGAAGAATTATTAAAGCTACGACATTGGATATTAGAAGAAAGATGTCGTTTAGTTGCGTTATTGGGAATTGGTGGCATTGGTAAAAGCACTTTAGCCGTTAAGTTAGGATTGCAAATTCAAAGTGAATTTGAAGTGGTAGTGTGGCGCAGCCTGCAAAATGCACCACCAGTAAAGGAGCAATTGACAAATATACTGCAATTTTTGCTGTGGGCGCTGCGAAAAGAAATGGTAGTACCTGAAAGTTTTGATGAAAAACTGTCAAAGCTAATGGAATGTTTGCGATCGCACCGATGTCTGCTGATATTAGACAATGTTGAGACAATTCTTTGTGGTAGTCAAGCAGGAAAATATCGCCCTGGCTATGAGGGATATAGTCAATTAATCAAATGCATTGGTGAAGTCCCTCATACTAGTTGTGTTTTGCTAACTTCCAGAGAAAAACCCCAAGAAATAGCACTGCTAGAAGGAGACAGAACAAAAGTAAAATCTTTGCCATTAAAAGGATTGGAGTCTACCGCAGGACAAGAGTTGTTTCAGAACAAAGGACAATTCACTGGTACAGAGCGAGAATGGCAAATACTCATCGACCATTATGGGGGGAATCCCCTAGCACTAAAAATGGTTGCCGCCGGAACCAAAGAGCTGTTCAATGGTAGGATTACCCCTGTTTTGCAGTATGTGGAACAGGGAATCCCAATTTTTGAAGATATTGGTGACTTGTTAAAATGCCAATTCCAACGGTTATCAGTGGTAGAAAAAGAGGTAATGTATTGGCTGGCAATCAATCGAGAGCCAGTATCCATTGCCCAGTTAGCTGAAGATATTGTCACATCTGCTTCCAAACGTCAATTACCGTTAGCAATTAAATCTCTACTACGATGTTCATTAATTGAAGCAAGCGGCGAGCATTTCTTCCTGCAACCAGTGGTGATGGAATATGTGATCCAGCGATTGATTGAAGAGATTTATCAAGAATTAGTGGCAGAAAAGTCTGTTTCTCTAGGCTTACTTCAAACCCATACTTTGATTAAGGCAACAGCCAAAGACTACATCCGAGAGACACAAAAGCAATTAATTGTGCAACCCTTACTTGAGCAATTGTTGCTAGAGATAGGCTCTCAAAAAAAGTTGGTAATTTTATTGCAAGATGTACTAGAGCTGCAAAGACATCAAACTGCAATACTAGCTGGATATGCTGGGGGCAATGTCCTTAACTTGTTAGCGCATTTGCAAGTAAATTTACAGGGGTATGATTTTTCAAATTTGATCATTAGGCAAGCTGAATTAAAAAGTGTTAATTTAGCTGGAGTAAATTTTCAAAATACTACTTTTGATAAGTCTGTATTTGCTACAAGCTTGAAGAGTATTTTTTCACTGGACTTGAGTCCAGATGGAACACTGTTGGCTACAGGTGATATTAATGGGCAGATTCATTTGTGGCAAATGGCAGATAGAAAAAACTTGTTGACATTTAAAGGACATGAAGGTGTGGTTTGGACAGTCGCCTTTAGTCCAGATGGGCAAACCCTGGCAACTGGTGGTCATGATGGATTCGTTAAATTGTGGGATACAAACACAGGAAATTGCCTAAAAACTTTAGATAAACATACAGGCATTGTTTGGTCTGTCAGCTTTAGTCCGGATGGTCAAAGTATAGCTAGTGGTAGTCAAGACACTTTAATTTGTTTGTGGGATGTCCGTCTAGGCCAGTGCCTCAAAATACTGTACGGTCATACTAGTTGGGTATGTTCAGTCAGGTTTAATCTAGATGCTTCTATCCTAGCCAGTGGTAGTGATGATTGCGATATCCGTTTGTGGAATATCAGTACAGGCATCTGTATAAAAACTTTGCAAGGTCATGATGGTAGGGTATGCTCGGTTCGTTTCAGTCCAGATGGTAAAACTCTTGCCAGTGGGAGTAGTGACCACTCTGTTCGGTTATGGGATGTGATTAAAGGTGTGTGCGTAAGAATATTTCACGGTCATCAAGATTGGGTATGGTCAGTTTGCTTTAGTTCAGATGGTCAAACTATTGCTTCAGGTGGTAATGACTCCAGTGTGAGGTTGTGGAATGTGCTGCAAGGTACGTGTTTTAAAATTTTCCACGGACATACCAGTGAAGTGTACTCAGCTATTTTTAGTCCAGATGGTCAAACCTTATTTAGTGCTAGTAGGGATTCCAGCGTGCGTTTTTGGGATGTAAGTAAAGGTGTGTGCGTGAGAACTTTACAGGGTCATTCCAGTGGGGCGCATTTGGTCAGTTTTAACCCTGATAATTGTCTGTTGGCGACAGGTAGTTTTGATGGTTTGGTTCGGCTATGGGATATTGCATCTGCGTACTCTACTAAAATTTTACAAGGTCACACAGATTGGGTATGGTCAATTAGCTTTAGTCCAGATGGTAATATTTTAGCGAGTGGCAGTGATGACAAAAGCATTAAGCTGTGGGATGTTATTTCTGGTGATTGTATTACAACCTTATATGGTCATAGTGGTGGAGTAACATCAGTTAGCTTTAGTCCAGATGGTCAAACCTTAGCTAGTGCTAGTAGAGACAAGAGCGTGAAACTGTGGGATATTTATAAGCAGAAATGTATAACAACATTAGTAGGTCACACGGCTGAAATCTGGTCAGTTAGCTTTAGTCCAGATGGCAATACTTTAGCTACAGGTAGTGCGGACTACTTGGTTAAGTTGTGGGATGTCTCTGAAGGTAAATCCATAACAACTTTGTCAGGTCACACTGATGCAGTCTGGTCAGTGAGTTTTAGTCCTGATGGTAAAATGCTCGCTAGTGGTAGTGTTGATCACTCAATTCGATTATGGGATACCAGTAACTTTACTTGCGTAAAAGTGTTGCCAGGACATACTTCTACTGTATGGTCAGTCAGTTTTAGTCCAGATGGTTGTATCTTGGCATCCGCCAGTTCTGATCAAACAATTTGCTTATGGGATATCAATAACTTTACCTGTTTAAAAGTGTTGAATACTCATAGTAGTGGAGTATGTTCTGTTTGCTTTAATTCTGTTGGTAATATCTTGGTTCATACTAGTGAAGATGAGGGAATTAAGTTTTGGAATGTGGAAACAGCTGAGTGCATGAAAACCCTGAAGGTTGATCGCCTTTATGAAGGGATGAACATCAGGGGGGTGACTGGGTTAACAGCAGCACAGCGATCGGCTCTTTGGGCTTTGGGGGCTGTGGAAGGTAGGGGGTAAGTTTTATTGTATTAACATTTAAGTACCTCTGGAATTGGAATGAAACCTTACTTGTGTGGCCTGCGCCAGAAAGTAATCAATGCCCATAAAACTGAGAACCGCTATAATACCTCCAACCGACTGCAACAAGAGACGCTTATTTTGGTTCTTCAGTACCTAAATAAATATGCAAAATCAAGCCAAAAAAATCTCGGAAAGCTTTATCTACATACAAAATAAGCCATAATTTTGAACATTATTACAAAATATTGACTCTTTACCCTGTTCCCTTTCCCTATTCCCTGTTCCCTCTTTCAGACTGGTGATTTAGCATTACAAGTACGATAGAACCCTTATTTTACAATCACGAGAGAAAGAAGAATGCACATTGAACCTCTTTCATATGCGACGCTCGATGAAGCGATTAATCTAATTAATAAAGTTTTTCCAAGCCAGACACTATTTGAAAGAGCTACGTTGGCATTTCCGTTGAGCCTAAGAAAAAATAGTACAATTACAAAAATTATTTTTAGGATACTAGAAATTACCGAAGTACGCTATTGGGTTGCGGTAGATGAAGATTGCAAGAGAGTAATAGGAACTACAGGATTGTATGGATATCTAAAAGATATACATGAAGCATACTGGCTCGCCTGGACATGTGTATCGCCTACTGTTCGTGGTCAAGGAATTGGAAGTAAATTAGT
This sequence comes from Nostoc sp. CCY0012, assembly GCF_963920855.1. Taxonomy (NCBI): domain Bacteria; kingdom Bacillati; phylum Cyanobacteriota; class Cyanophyceae; order Nostocales; family Nostocaceae; genus Nostoc; species Nostoc sp. CCY0012. The sequence goes on from NZ_CAWUDM010000042.1 coordinate 24,380, forward strand.
TGATTTTTCCATTGAAAAGGCACGAGCAGAAGGTAAACAGTTCTTACGGCTATACACATCAAACTCTCCCGATGAAGCAGTTGCACAAATTCTTTACCAAAAACGTGGATTTCGGTTGATTGGTGAGGATAAAATATGGGGAAGTAAATCCAAAAAGCTCTACTTTGAACTTAAGTTATAAACTCTAGTATCGAGTTTCAAATTAGATTGCCCTTTCTCACTGTTTTTGAAGACAGTAACTCAACTATTTGTCAGCCCATGTCTTCAATATATAGCAAATACTGTCAACTACTAATTCGTAGCTTTCTTTTGTGTATCCACCGCCTAAGACCATAGCACATGGAATCCCAAAATCAATCAGACTATTCAAAACAAATTTATCTCGCTCTAACACTCCTTGCTTAGATATGCTCAACTTGCCTAAAGGATCTTTTTCATAAATATCAGTACCAGCATTATAGAAAGCAATTTTTGCATCTCTTTGATTCTTTAGAAATAAAGGCAGTTCCCTCTTTAAGTTATCAATGTATACAGAGTCCTTCGTACCATAATTAAGAGGAATATCAGTATTTATTCTTTTCCTTGCCCATAAATCTTTGGGATAGATATCTTTGTTATACATATCAAAAATAAAAACACTTTTATCTTCATCAAATATCCTTGCAATACCGTTGCCTTGATGGGCATCTAAATCAATCATAAGAACTTTATCATCAGATTTTATCTTTCCGCTTTGTCTAAGTTCATAAACAGCAACACCAATATCTGAATAAATACAAAATCCCTCACCTTTTTTCCTGCTTGCATGATGATATCCACCAGATAAATTAACAGAGATTCCATCTTCTAATGCGGCTTCTGCTGCCATAATAGTTCCCCTTGTTGCTAAACGCATAGGAGATAGAACAGTTCTATCAATCAGTTTATAAGGAACAAGTGCTAAGGGGGGTATTTCAAGAGCTTTAGAAAGATACTGAGAATTTGTGATTAATTCAGACAAGTATATCTTGGTATGAACAGTAGATAATTCATTGGATGAGACTTCTCTTTCTGGGCATTTTGTCCAATTATCTAAGTTTTCACCAAATATATTTTTAAGTTCTTTCCATGCTCGTCCATACTTACATCCATCAAATGGATGTAGCTTCTCAATTCCAAAAAAATGAATATTATACTTATGTGAGAAGATAAGTGTAGGCTTAATTCTGGACATTTTAGGGGTTTTTCTAAATTAGTTTATGTTCAACTTAATTTGTTTAGCATTCAGCGAAAGAATATATAGCTTATAGATTATTTAATTCAGGATCACAGCGAGAAGAGTTATTAGATAAATTGCTAATCGCAGTATAGCTTATTATCAAAATAGACCCAATCATAAATTGGCCATTTGCCATTTTCATTATCCTCATTTAAGGTTACTAAAACATAATATTTTCCTCTGGGTGGTCTACAATAAGTAACAGTATGTTTAATATCATAATAATTCCAGCCTCCTTTGAGTGGATCAAATCGTGTTTCAGCAAATATATGACCCTTGTCAATCTCTTTTCCGTCAAAAGGGCTTTCGGTAGCCCAAAATATAAGCCTGAGAGTTTTACTAGTTCCACTGTTTCGATTATTTATAAGCTTATCGACTGTAATCTCTACGTGAGGGTCTATAATCTCATAACTCACGTTTCCATGTATACCTAAATCCCTCTTTAAAGCATGTAAACGAATCATTTCAGCATATTTTATTACATCCTTTGGGGTATAAATACCGTGCCAGGACTGAGGTTGAGGAGGTGAAATTCCTGACATATCCTTAAGGTTATCAATAACGGTATAACAACAGTTGCTGCTTGTTATATCCCACTTTTGTTTCTCCCAAGCGGTTGTATAAGAATCAATGCTATATTTGTTGGGATTTAGTAAGTTGGGAATATTAATAATTTCATCTGCGGGTCTTGTAATTTTTGTACAATCTTCAGGGTAATTCTTTGGTATGTAAGGATCAGAACTTTTCCACAGATGTTGGAGATCCTTTTTACGACTTGTATTTGGCCAAAAACTCAAATAAGAGGAACTACCATCCGCACCTCTTATACTTAGAGAAGCATGACCAAGGTCAAAGTTCAAGACATTGTGTTTCCAAACATATACAATTGCTTTTGAAATACAAACCATGAATTTTTCTTGGGTTTATACTAATTAATAGTCAGGTTTTTACTGTTAATACTTGGAGTAAAGTAGCATATAAATTACTTTTTATTTGTATTTTTACTGCTTAAATGATCCAAATACCAGAATAAACATTGATATAAATACTATCAAGAAAATTATTGCAAAAACATACAGTACTATTGTCAATACATTAAGGTCAGGATACTCTTTTAATGTAAGTTGAATTGCTAATAAATCAACTTCTTTCTTTGCAATCTCAAAAGTATGTATACCATATAGAGCAATATATAAAAAACCACCACTCATAACAGCAGGTAGTAATAAAGAATATTTTATATATTGTTTATTTGGATTTGCAAAATAAAATGTAATAATACTACCTGTAACAGCATAAAAGAATGCATTTGCTTTAAAAGCACTATCTAAATAAAACTTATAAAGGTCTATCCAAAGAGAATATTGCTTCCATAAAAATTCTTGTTTTTTCCAGTCATAATTCATGCCACTTTCTAAATTTTTACCTATAGACATATTTTGCATCCTCAGTCTTCTGTTGTGATTTCTCGTAGAATTACACAATTTACAAATATAAAAAGCTATTTATAAAGTGCGATAACTTTGTTGCATAACTTCAGTATGCGTACTTTTCCCCACTCACACAAGGCAAGTTTAGCAAGTTAATTTCAAATTAAGGCTCTCGTAAACAAATGAGAGCGATCAGCTACGCTGGGCGGAACGCTATCGCCTATATCAACCCCATCACCAGAATTGTGCTCGCCCATTGGACACAGTTGCTCAGAGTGCGATCGCCCACTATCACCAACAGGACAAAGGCTTATGTGGCATATTTGCGAAGAATGCGATCGCCTATTTATCTGAATATGAATAATGCAATCGCAAGATGGACTCTAGAAAGGCATGAACCATTAGATGCCATGCCTTAATATTCCTAACTACTGTCTATAAATTAGCGGAATTTTACATAGCTACCATTTCTGTCAAACTGACCTTTGAAAGCCCAGTTAATCCATCCCCCATCGCCTTTGTTGGTAAAATCACCACTTTCAAAAGCCCAAATACCGTAAGTAATACCGTTATAATTAGTCTTAGCAAAAAATTTAACTCCCTTGAAGTTTTCATCATAGTTTTGGCTCAAATTAAAAACCATCACATTATGATTTTTCCCAGCTTTAAAATAAGCTTCTTCCATTAGACCCTTTACGAATCCTTCACGGTCTCGATCAGCATTAACACTAGATGCGATCGCTCCAGCAATTCCAAGTACATCGAGTCCAACATCTAAACCAATAGCCATCTTTTACTCCTTATACAAGTATTTTGATCGCACTCTTCACATCTGTACAAATCAAAACCAAGTCTGATTACGCACATACAGAGTTTTTTGTAAAGTGAGATGTAATTGTTGCATGATTACAGTCTGCCGAGTATTCCGTATTTACACTAGGCAACTTTAGCAAGTTAAGTGCAATTTAAGGCTTTCGTAAACAAACAAGTGCGATCAGCTACGCTGGGCGGAACGCCATCGCTTACATCACCCCATCATTAAAATTGCGATCTGCGGAAAGCAGCAGTGCTGAGTGCAAAGCACACGCTCCGCGAACGCTATCGCCCGCATCAACCTCACAGGAATGCGATCGCCCACATCACCCCATCATCAAAAATGCGTAGGCGTAGCCCGTCGTAGACATCGCTCATGGGACATAGTTGCTCAGAGTGCGTAGGCGTAAACATCGCGCCCTTTAACTACTGAAGAAATTTTTGCTTTACTTGCATCATTGATGAGCGTAAGTCAATGGGTTTATATTTATTCTTTATGGCGACCTAATTTAAAAGACGAAGCTGACAATCACTTAATTGAATTAGTCGTTGCTGGCAATGCTCAAATTATTGCCACTCACAATCTCAAAAATTTCCAAAATACTGAATTGTTATTTCCTAACTTATCAATATTAAAACCAGAAGAAATTATTAGGAGTTAAACAAAAATGGCAACTTTAACTATTCGTTTACCAGACGATAAGCATAATAGATTGAAAGAACTTGCTCAAGCCAAAGGCATCAGTGTCAATAAATTGATTGAAGAACTTTCTACCATAGCTCTAGCAGAATTTGATGCCCATACAAGATTTAAAGCAATGGCTGCGACTGGTAACCTAGAAGCAGGTTTGAAAATACTAGCCAAACTTGATATTACGGCAGAATAGAGCTTGTAGCGCCATGATGCAAATGCTAATCGGAGGCGATCTGCCAAAGGCAGCAGCGAAACGATCGCACACATTTCCCGCCTTCAGTAGCGGTTTGAGAAAGTAGTGGGAATTTAGCGATCGCCTTGAATCTTAATCAGTTGGTGCTACTAAAAAACCTGCCAATCTTTTATACAAGACTAGCAGGTAGGGTCTTTTGTTAATCGGAGCGGCGGGATTCGAACCCACGACCTCCACTACCCCAAAGTGGCGCGCTACCAAGCTGCGCTACGCCCCGGTCAGAATTACTATCATACTGCAAAGCCACAGGATAATCAAGGGGAAAATTTAAAAAACTTTTAGCATCCCAGCTGCTTGCAGTAAACCCTCTACAGCGCTAGCATTCCATGCACCTTCTACACACCGTCCGGTATTGAGAATCAAGCGCAGACTATAGGCTTGAGGATAGCCTTCTACTTCCATCCATAATAAGTCACTTTCGGCTTCACAGGCGATTTTCTCGTCGTCCATTAATTCGGTGGCGACTTGCTTAATGGTGTCGGCTAGCTGTGTAAGTAGTCGGCAAAAATCATTCAACTCGGATTCTGTTAACTCTATTGCCCAATCATCTGTACCTACTAAACCTTTAAATTCTGGTGCGTTGGGGTTCCAGCCAATCCGCCAGCCAGTTCCACTTTTAAGTACACGTTCCATAAATCGATTTTTTAAACGCAAAGGGCGCGCGGTGAACCCGAAGGGAGGTTATTTACCTGAGAAGTTCGGCACCGCCTTGTTGGGGTGGTTGTGGGGTGGATGTGTTGGGGTTGGTGGTTTTATCGGGGTTGGGGGTTTGGGTATTTGGAGGATTGGGGGTGAAGAGATTGGCTAAAACTTGTACTAGGGCATTCCTTTGTTGGCGATTGAGTTTAGCTATGGCCGCGCGATCGCCTTCTAAGGGATTTTGCCGCAATATATCATTACCAGGATAGGAATGATCGTACATAATTTCGTTAGCGTCTAGGTAGTCGGCTAATGTTAGCTTCCAATCTAGGCGGTAACTGGGGGCGCGCCCTTTTGTATATAGGTGATAGCGAATCAGGCGACTGGCTAAGGTGCTGTTTTCGGCAACCTGTCCAGTTTCTCTACTGATATATTGGTTTTCCTTGGGGAAGTCGGGTAGTTGCTTATATACTTGTTGCCAAATATCTCCAGGACTAATTCTCTGGGCGATGGCAGGTTGAATACCCAGTAAGTTTATAGGTATGAATTTATTTACCCCTGAACTCGCAACAAGTACACCCACCACCATAAAAGCAGTGAGTGTCTGCCAGAACTTGAGTAGGGGTTGAATGAACGATGATTTTTTGCTCATCCTACCTTTGCCAAAGTCTTATTTTATAGTTCGCCAATGATTTCAGGCTGAGTCAGTTCGTCGGACATTTCGATAATGGCTCTGAGTACTGGCTTCATCATCACATCTTCCGATGGGCTGTCAAAGTCTTCGTAACGACGACGCTTGGCACGGTTTGCCACCTGAACTGTAATGCGGTAGCGGTTTGAGGCTGCACTAATCAGATCTTCAGAACGGTGCATGATTTGAGACTGGGTGGTCTCGAACTTAGAACGCTTTAGCATAGTCAGTGGTTTTTGGGGTCATTCTCTAGTTTAGCAGTACTCATCAGTCTACTGTTGGGTATTGGGAGTGTATTCAATTACCTGCAACCTTTCTGTCGATAGAGGTTGGCAGTTTTTTTGGGCTGTAAAATTTATCAGTTTATGATCCAGCAATACTACTAAAGATTATGGCTGATATTGTCGAAACTGCTGCTAATGCAGGAAATTTCACTACTCTGATTCAAGCAGTTAAAACTGCAAAACTTGTAGAAACTCTGAAAAATCCTGGTTCTTTTACTATCTTCGCACCCACTGACGAGGCTTTTGCTAAATTACCAGAGGGTACGTTAGATGCACTACTGCAAGATATCCCCAAGCTGCAAAAAATATTGATGTATCATGTGGCTTCTGGGGATGTCAGATCTGATGATTTGGTACAGATTGACGAAGCCACAACTTTGGAAGGCTCAGTAGTGGCTATTGAGGCAGATAATGGGGTTTTGAAGGTCAATAATGCAAATATCCTGAAAACCGATATTCTTGCCGATAATGGCGTTATTCACGTGATTGATGCGGTGTTAATGCCAGCAATGGTTGCGGGGAGGTAAGGACACGAATATGTGTCCTTACGGTGGATATTATCTAAGCTACGCCTAAAATACAGCCTGTACGGGGTGGAAGGGTTACAGAAAGTTGCCGATCGTGCCACTCAAATTCTGCATTGCCATATAACAGCTTGTTGGGTTGAGTATGCAAACTAGCCGCATCTAGCTTTGCTGTTGTTTGTGCTGTACCAGCGTTAACAGCGATAATTAATGCTTCTGTTTTTAAAGTGCGGGCAAAAATGTACAACGCCCCCTGGGCAAAAAGAACTTGGTAATCGCCTGTACGCAACGCTGGGTATTGATGACGCAAGTGAATTAATTGGCGGTGCTGTTTGAGGATTTCTTGATTCCAGTTAGCTTCTAAGGGAAAACCACGACGTGAGTCAGGATCTATAGCACCAGGTAGCCCAACTTCATCACCATAGTAGATACTGGGGGCGCCAGGAAAGGTAAATAACAGTAAAGTTGCTAATTCCGCACTGGCTTGATCATTGCCAGCAATGGTAACTAATCTTGCTGTGTCGTGACTTGCTAGTAAATTCAGTTGAGTTAGCTGAATTTCCCAAGGGTAAAATTGCAGTAATTCTTGGATTTTGGCGGCGTATTCGGTGGCAAATAAAGGTGGATAAGGTTGGTAATCGCGGCATTGTACCTGTTCTAAGACTACGCGATCGCCTGCGGTAAAAGCGATGGTTGGCCCGGCAAATAAATAATTCATTACCCCATCAAATTGCTTACCATCCAGCCATTCCCGGGAATCTCCCCACACTTCGCCCACAATATACGCTTCGGGATTAATGGCTTTGACGCGATCGCGAAATTCTTGCCAAAATCCCGGAGTCTTAATTTCAAATGGTACATCCAATCGCCAACCGTCAATGCCGAATTTAATCCAATATTCGGCAATTTCCATAATGTATTCCCGCACTTCGGGATTGTCATGATTAAACACCGGTAAAGCCCGATTTCCTCCCCAGCCTTCGTAATTGGCGGGTAAATCCCCTGTGTAGGGTGCCAGAGGCCAATCTGTAATTTTGAACCAATTCACCCAAGGGGAATGAGGGCCATTTTCTAAAATATCGTGAAAAAAGAAAAATCCCCGACTGGCGTGATTAAAGACTCCATCCAGCACCACTTTGATATTCCGTTCGTGGGCTGCATCTAGCAGTTCCCGAAATGCCTCGTTGCCCCCCAGCAAGGGATCAACCTGATAATAATCATGGGTGTGATAGCGGTGATTACTAGCCGATTGAAAGATGGGTGTGAAGTAAATCGCGTTAATTCCTAAATTGTGGATATAGTCTAAGTCCTCAATAATGCCCCATAAATCGCCGCCTTTGTAACCTTGGAGTGTGGGCATAGCTTCCCAATCTTCCCAACGGGCTTCGTGTAACAGCCGCTTGTGGGGCTGCTTACTTCTAGCAAAACGATCTGGAAAAATTTGATAAAAAACAGCGTGCTTAACCCAGTCTGGTGTTTGAATTTGCATACATGACTTTTTTGACCTTCAGAAGTGATTGTGGCAAATACTCGCTGATTTGCCTCTCTCACTGATGATAGAAAATATCTGTTGAGGGGACTGGGATCGGGAAATTCACGTAAACGAACTACTGTGTATAAATATTATTTTTTTATTTTAGTAAGGCACGGGATTAATAAGTATTATTTAATGCTCATTTATTTTACGCACTTATAGCTTAATACTTCTTTATTTTTGTAGATTTAAATTTTTCCGTAATCACTCAGATAGATACTGTATTACTCAAAAGTGTTGGTTAACAAATCATTGAATATAAGTGAAATTGATTAACAAATCCAGACTTGATAAGTCTCTACCGTATTTACTCGTAGAGATTTAGCCAGTTAAAGAAACTTATCTTTAGGTAGAGATCAATTGAGAAAAATGAGTTATGAATTAGCAAGCCCAAATTAAAATTTATGGGTTATTTTCAGGCTCCTAACTTGGTTCGATGCTATCTATGGAAAAAATAGATAACTATAGTCGCACTCAGAAATGAAGGCTAAAAAAGTTACTTAGCCTGCATTAGTGATAGAGCGACAAATCCTGCAAAATCCAGTACCTTACTTGTATAAATTAACTAAACAGAGGTTACTATGAGACACGAAAAGCTTTCCCCTGGACTGCTATTGGCATATGAAGACTATCAACATGAAGGCGTAACAGCTTTAACCACCCACAAGCGATCGCTTGGTATAGTAGCTCCAACAAATCCTGTTAAACAAACCAAGACTATTGTTTTTATATATTGTGATTCTGATGCAGACTTGAGTCATTTGTCACAATACGGTATTGAAATCAACCAAAACTCAGGTAGTGTCCGCACAGCTTTCGTACCCCTAGACAGTTTAGATGTCTTATCTGAAGAACCCAATATCCAGCTCATCAAGCCATCACGGAAAATGAAACTGCGGATGGACGCTGCGCCGGGAGGCGTACAATTACCAGCGTTTCAAAAGAAAACCGGACTCACTGGTAAAGGAGTAATTATTGGCGTCCTTGACACAGGTATTGATGCCAAACACCCCGCTTTCGCCGGCAGAATCTTAAGCGTTTGGGATCAAACACTACCAGGCCCAGGAGTCACAGAAGGTGCCTATGGAGCTGAATTTACCGGGGCGCAAATGACTATCTCTCAAGATACTAACGGTCATGGCACTCACGTAGCTGGCATTGCGGCTGGTGTTGATAGCATCTATAACGGCGTAGCACCAGAAGCAGACTTGGTAATCATCAAATCCGACTTACAAGATGCTCACATTGCCGATGGTGTGCGCTACGTTTTCCGCGTTGCTAGAGAATTAGGTCGCCCAGTTGTATTAAATCTCAGCTTGGGTGGACACGCTGATGCTCACGACGGTAGCGATTCCCTCTCAAAAATTATTGACGCCGAATCTGGCCCAGGCAGAATTGTCTGCTGCGCTGCGGGTAATGAAGGCAACGACAACATTCATGGTCAAGCAATTATCAGCTGCCAAAGTACTCACGGTATGCGCTTTAATGTGCCTCACCATCAAGTAGGTATAGCCTGGTTAAACGCTTGGTACTCTGGTAATAGTCAATTAGAAGTGTCGGTACGCAGTCCTAACGGTTTTGTCACTCCTTTCCAAAAAGTGATTACCAACGGTAATCCTGCCCAAAATTATCAATTGCCTGATGGACATATAGAAATTGTCACACCAGGCCCAGACTCCAGCAACGGCGACTACAATTTCTTTGTGCAAATTCGTGGTAAAGGTAACACCAGAGTCGCAGGAGGTATTTGGCAGTTACAGGTACGCAACACTTCTGCTGCGGAAACCAGATTAGATGTCTGGACGCTGGATGATGCCTCATCAGTATTTTTTACAGGTGATAGCACAGAAGACTCGGTGAAAATTGGATCCCCAGGATCTGCCAGCAGTGCAATTACAGTGGCTTCCTATACAACTAAAAACAAGTTTACAGATATTGATGGCCAGGTGCGAGAGATGGGCTTAGGATTGAATACCATTTCGGAATTTAGTAGTGAAGGGCCACTACGAAATAATGCCGCCAAACCAGATGTAGCCGCACCGGGAGCGATGATTGTCGCTGCACTCTCCGCTCATGCCAATATGGATCGCTCAATGATGATTAATTCTAAATTTGTGGCCATGGCTGGTACAAGTATGGCCACACCGTTTGTCACTGGGTTAGTAGCACTGCTATTACAGCGCGACCCCAAGCTTGATCCTGAGACAGTAAAAGACTTGCTCCGCGCCAATAGTTCCATCCCCGGCAAACCCTCTGGAACCTTTGATAAAAAGTGGGGGTTTGGATTGGTTGATGTCGCTAGTTTGTGATTGGGTGCTGGGGAATTCGAGAACCTCTTCTCTTATCTATGTATAAAGATAGGTAAAGATAACGGAGAAATTTGATAGTTTGGTTGTGGGGTAGGCTCAAAATGCCTACCTTTTTTACCAAGGATTTGCTGGTCAATATGAATTACCAAAAGTTAGATGCTCCCCTATCTTTAGCCCTCAATGAGGCTCAAAACTCAAAAGAACAGAGTTTAGAGATTTTCATTCACACTGAACCTGTGGTTGATTCTAATGCGATCGCTGTTTTAGAGAGCTTGGGGGTCAAAGATGTTACTTGTGGAAAAGATGTATTTACGGCAACACTTGTGCCTACTGCTATTTCCCAGTTGTCGGAGCAACCTTGGGTGAAGTCTTTGAGGCTGTCCCAACAATTGCATTTGGTGAATCAGCGAAAGGGTATGGGTAGTTTCCGCATTTGAAAATATTTAAGGACTCTGAGAATTCCTGGGTACAGTATTGGTGAAATGTCTCCAAAGTTACTAATAGGTCATTTCAGTAAATAACGCGTGAGTATGTACTGAAATGATGACAGTATGGTCAGCCTTGACACAAAATTAGTAACATTTGATACAAAATTTTTGGATGAGTGATTGATCACCAACACTATTCTGTAAACTTGACTAATTATTAATCTGTGATCCCCCCTTACCAGCAGTCTCAGACAGTCCTAAACTGAAGGTGAGAGTTGAAAGGCAGTCGGGAGAAATTTTGTGAAAAAAGTATTAGCAATCATTCTCGGTGGTGGTGCGGGCACTCGCCTTTATCCACTAACCAAATTACGTGCTAAACCAGCAGTACCAGTGGCAGGGAAGTACCGTTTGATAGATATTCCTGTCAGTAATTGCATCAATTCAGAGATATACAAAATCTATGTCCTGACACAATTTAACTCAGCATCCCTGAATCGCCATATAGCGCGTACCTACAACTTTACTGGTTTCAACGAGGGGTTTGTGGAAGTGCTAGCGGCACAGCAAACGCCAGAGAACCCCAATTGGTTCCAAGGTACAGCCGATGCTGTACGTCAGTATTTATGGCTATTGGAAGAATGGGATGCGGAGGAGTATCTGATTCTCTCAGGAGATCATCTCTATCGCATGGATTACCGCAAGTTTATCCAGCGTCATAGAGAAACGAATGCTGATATTACTCTCTCGGTTATCCCCATTGATCAACGCCGCGCTTCGGACTTTGGTTTAATGAAAATTGACCAGTCTGGTAGGGTAATTGATTTTAGCGAAAAACCCAAAGGCGAAGCATTGGAGCAGATGAAGGTTGATACTAGTGTACTGGGATTGACACCAGAACAGGCTAATTTACAGCCCTACATTGCTTCGATGGGGATTTATGTATTTAAAAAAGAAGTTTTGTTCAAGTTGTTGAAGGAATCTTTAGACAGCACTGATTTTGGTAAAGAAATTATTCCTGATGCGGGCAAAGATTACAATGTCCAAGCCTACTTGTTTGATGATTACTGGGAAGACATCGGGACAATCGAAGCATTTTATCAAGCCAATTTAGCATTAACTAAACAACCTTTACCGCCCTTTAGCTTCTACGATGAGAAAGCACCAATTTATACTCGCGCTCGTTACTTACCACCGAGTAAACTTTTGAGTTGCCATGTCACAGAATCAATGATTGGCGAGGGCTGTATTTTAAAAAATTGCCGCATTCAGCATTCAGTTTTGGGCGTGCGATCGCGCGTTGAAGCTGGCTGCGTCATTGAAGAATCTTTGTTGATGGGAGCAGACTTTTATCAACCTTTTGTGGAACGCCAATGTAGCTTAGAAAAAGGTGATGTTCCTGTAGGCATTGGCATGGATACGATTATTCGGGGGGCGATCGTTGATAAAAATGCCCGCATTGGCAACAATGTCAAAATCATCAATAAAGATAATGTGCAAGAAGCAGAACGCGAAAGTCAAGGCTTCTACATCCGTAGTGGGATTGTTGTGGTTCTCAAAGGTGCCTTAATCCCTGATGGAACGGTAATTTAGTCATTAGTCGTTAGTCATTAGTTAGTGATCAATACTAATTAATCACTGGCCAAGGACGCAGGACAAGTGACTAAACTATTTTTACTAATTGGTCTTCCTGGTAGCGGTAAGTCAACTTTGGCAAAACAATTAGTCACAGAATGCCCCCAAATGCAACTGATTTCTACGGATGCGATTCGGGGGCAGCTTTTTGGTTCAGAAGCAACTCAAGGGCCGTGGCTACTGATTTGGAGAGAAATAGAACAACAATTTCAACAAGCTGTGACCACAGATAAAACAACAATTTTTGATGCCACCAATGCCCAAAGACGCCAACGACGGGAAATTATCGCCTTAGCTCGTGAGGTCGGTTTTACTCACATTACAGGGATGTGGGTGAGGACTCCCGTTTGGCTGTGTCTAGCACGCAATCAAAGACGTCAGCGCCAAGTTCCCCAAAATGTCATCTGGCGAATGTACCGTCAACTCCGGGATGCTCCCCCTAGTTTAGAAGAAGGAATAGACCAACTGATTTGGTTTCCCGAAAGGTGGGAGTACGGAAATTGCGCTGGTGTGGAGAGCGGGAACCACACTTGATTTTCTTTAATTTCTGTTAATTTAAAATCAGAGTTTTTGATGCTGGGGAATATACCCAGCAAATCAAGAATCTCACTTTTTACGAACAAAGATAACGAAAATTTTTATAGGAGGCTGGTAGATGGCTGCAACCGACTTTAAAGACTATTACGCAATTTTAGGAATCAGTAAAACTGCCAGTCCAGAAGAAATTAAACAAGCTTTTCGCAAACTAGCTCGTAAGTACCACCCTGATGTCAACCCAAATAACACGCAGGCGGAGTCCAAGTTTAAAGAAGTTAGCGAAGCCTACGAAGTTTTATCAGATACTGATAAACGCAAAAAATACGACCAATTTGGTCAATACTGGAAACAAGTCGGCGAAGGTTTCCCATCTGGTGGTGCAGGTGTGGATATGGGCGGCTTTGATTTTAGTCAATATGGCAGTTTTGATGAGTTTGTCAATGAGTTATTAGGGCGCTTTGGTGGCCCTGGCCCGCGTCCTGGGCGACAAAGTTACTCTTCTTATCGCACCTCCACAGGTAGACCTAGTGGTTATGGCGGTTTTAATGATTTTGGTTTTCAAGATGTAGGTACTGGTGCTAGTGCTGGCCAACAAGATACAGAAGCAGCGATCGCCTTGACTTTTGCAGAGGCATTTGCTGGTGTCCAAAAGCACTACACTTTAGGCAACGAAACAATAGAAGTTCGTATCCCGTCTGGGGCGAAAACTGGTACTCGTCTGCGGTTGCGGGGTAAGGGCCAATTCAACCCCATGACTCAACAGCGGGGTGATTTATATTTAAAAGTTGAACTTCAGCCACATTCATTCTTTCAATTTGAAGGTGACAATCTTGTTTGCGAAGTGCCTATCACTCCAGATGAAGCCACTTTGGGCGCATCCATTGATGTCCCTACACCCGATGGATCAGTAAATGTGAAGTTACCTGCGGGAGTGCGTTCTGGGCAATCCCTACGGTTGCGGGGTAAAGGCTGGCCTTCAACTAAAGGTGGACGTAGCGATCAGTTAGTAAAAGTCGCCATCGTCCCTCCTAAAGACCTGAGCCAACAAGAGCGGGAATATTATGAAAAAATTCGGGCTATACGTACCTATAATCCCCGCAGTCATTTACAACAGTTTAAACTTTAACTGAATGGTCACGGAAATTTTGTTCAAGGTAACGGGGATTACGTACTCCTATATGTAAAATTAATGCTGTGACTAATGCACCCATAGCTGATACCAAAAAGGTAGTTTTATAGTCAATAGTGTCTGCAATCCATCCACCTATTATAGGAGCAAGAATGGTAGCAGGGGCAACAAGGGTATTGCCAAGACCAATATAGGCCGGTCGTTGACGCTGGTTACCAAACTCTAAGGTCATAACCGCAGCAATATTTTGCAGGGCGATCGCACCTATTCCCGCTCCGACAAAGACTAAGTAAAACCAGTTGGCACTTGTTGCGAGGTAAGCTAAAACCGAGCTGATTGCACAAGCAATAGAACCAATCTGTAAGACTAACTTATGGCCTTTGCGATCGCCTACCCAACCCAAAACCAATGCAGCAATAGTTTGAGTGACCATCAGCACCAAAGTAATTAACCCCACAGATGCTTCTTTCATCCCATGTTGGTGTACGGCGTATAGTGTATAAAAGGGAAGTGGCATCAATGCTAACTGTGATACTAGACGTGCCATCAAAAAACAGCGAAAATTCTGATCACGTCTGAGAATTACACTCAAACTATGCCAAAATTCATGCCTATTTGCCATCGCAGACACTTGGTTACTGACCGGTTCCCGCGTCCTCGACATAAAAAACCAGGATATAGCCATAGCGACGCTAGCACACAAAAAACAAAGAGCAAAGTTCAATGGTCGAGCAACTTCCTTCAGCAGTAAGCCAGCGATCATCGCACCACAAATGCCCATCAAATTATTCGCCGCCGCTTGGGAACCGTAGAAAATGCCCAGTCTCCCAGAAGGCACAATTTTAGCAACCATGCTTTGCCAAGCAGTAGCACTAAAGCCGCTACCTAGTCCCTGCCAAATTAGTAAGGCAAATGTCAATTGCAACACAGTTTGGCTATTGAGTTGTGGCTGAAATAAAGCAACTAATGCTAACCCCAAAAACGGTAACTTTTGGTGAATTGTCAATGACATCACCGTTGGCTTATAACACTGCAAACGAGCTACTTTATCAGCTATTAGTAACTGAGGAAGTTGCCAGCCTAAGCGGGGAATAGCTGGAATCAGTCCAATAAGCAATGCAGAGTTAGTAAAACCGCTAACAAACAAAGGAATAATAGTAATAAACGAAGCAAAACCAGCCCCCAAACCAAAAAATGCACTGTCAACAATATTTACAGTAAAGTTATGGCGGAGGTCTTTTTGAGTTTCAGGATTAAACATTTTTATAAATATCGCAAGTGTGAATTGATGATTTTTGACACACAAACAATGCCACTTTTTAAAGCTGCTTTTCGATAAGTTGAATTTTGAAAAAAATGATTTTAGCTGGTAATTAATCCCTCAGCCTGATAGACGATAAACACCTCTATTATTTGTTGACCTTCTTAGTCAGATGCCTTTTGGGAAGAGCATTTTAAGTAGGATGATGGATATAAAAAACTCTAATTGAGTAATAACTTGGTATAGCAAATAGCGTCTATAACCACACCCATTGAATTGGGTGATTTTTATATAGAGATGGTCACACACCTGAGGAAATTTCTAGTAGAAAAATCTATATAAATATTATTAAGCTTTACTTGTATAACATCTGACAAAACCCCACTAATCCTAGTGTTGTCAATGGCAATGGCAGCAAAACTCAATCTTTTCCCAATGATAATTACCCAAAATATTGAGCAGCATGATCCTGGGGATGATAATATTTCCTGTGACGTGTTTAGATACTCAATTAGTTATACTCAAGAAGTCGCACAATCATTAACACTGATAACAATACAGCTATTTTTTTTACTCCCTGGTGTTTTATTACTACTGGGTAAACTAGGTCAGCATTTCACACAGGTTTGCGTTCCTTTTTAGGACTAACAAAAACCTGAGTTCCATAAATTATTCCCAGATGCTTTACTTAAATCACCATTGGAAAATATTTTTTTTAACCCACTTAAACTAAGACAGGAAACAACTCAGCAACGCTTTCCTTTGAATGTGAGTTCGATGAAACTCTTCCCAACCCTTCTCCGACGCTGAAAGGGGCTGAAATATCCTTCATTAACAACGAAAATTAAGCTTTTAAAGGCTCTAACACCTCTAACGCCACTTGCTACAAGTCGGTAAAGCCGACGACAGTCGCTACTTAGGTGTAAATACAAATATGTCGATTTTTCCAGAGTCATAAAAAATCGACAAGCTAGAAACCTCTCGCTCATAACTAACGTCCTCATGACAGTGTAGTGTCAGAAAAAACCATGAAAAGCGCAGTTATTACTAAAACTCTTATTGCATCGCTGGGTTTGTTCGCTGTTTTTGCTCCTAGTCAAGCATCTGCTCAATTATTGCCACAACCTTGGGTTTCTGTGGGTGGTCAAGATGGTGAAGTCACCTATGCTGTAGGAGCTAGAGCTTTAGATTTTGGCGTTGAAGTCGGTAGAGGCCCCGATGGCGCTACTGGAGTAGATGTTTTAAAATTTTTGAGTTTGCCAATTATTTCACCTTATGTGGGAGTTGGTTTATATTCGGAAGATAAAGGTGTCGCTTTTTCAGGTGGCGTTCAAGTAGGCGCTACTGATAACGTTTTTGTAGGTGCTGGTTACAATTCTGTGCGCGGATTTAACGGTCAACTGGGAATTAGATTTTAATTTTTATTTTGATGATGAATTATGTAAATCTGATATAAGTCTCAGTAATACAGTTAAATTCTCTGATAATAGATTAAAAATATCACTCTATTGACACAGCACAACATATAAGTATGTCTCTTTTGCTAGAAGTCACTGTTACTTGCTGAGTCTTAAATTATATAAGTAGTAGTTTAACGGCATACAGAGGCAAACATGAATCAAGAGCAAGGTAAGCCGATTGATTTATCAGTCCATGAAACCTCATACCCCAGTAAATCCCGTCCTCATCAGGAAGCGGAAGTTATTGACGAAATAAATGATCTAAATGACGCTGTTCATGACGACGAAAACGTTGATGCTGAAAAATCAGAGCCTTTTGATACTGGTAGCGAACAAACTCTAGCGGATCGGCAAATCACTATTGCTAATTTGAGTGCTAGTTAGGCTTTTTGTTAGTTTCTCTAGCCCACGAGTCACAAATCTTACCCTGCAATTCCTTCTTTGGTAGAGAGGGAATTTTTTTTACAAATTCCCAGAATTATGGGTTACCCACTATAGGGGATAAACCCTGAGATAATTCAAAATTTTATTTTCGGTAAATAAATCATAATTATCAGGAAAATTACAAAAATTTAGCTGTAATTAATTTGTGGAATTAAATATTTAAATACTTTAATAGATGATTTTTATATCTTTGATTAATTATCATCTCTCAATTATTGGGGATTTTTTTAGACAATATGTTTCCTGCAAGTAGTAGTATGATCAGTGTCTACTAATTAATGACAAGTTTTTATTTATCTTTGCCGCATACTGTTAATGTTATTGATGTCATAGGAATCTTTTTATGGAGCCAGGGTTAAGGTTACTCATTCAACTTGTAATCGAGTTTGCGCCTGTGCTTGTAAATTTCATCCAAAAGAGTACAAAATCAGGTATCGCTATAACTGATTACGAGTTGCCAACATTACTTCAAGGTGCAAATATTGCACCCCAGACAAACAGTTATCAGCCAGGATTAACACAAGAAAAATTTCTGCAACAGCAATTAGCAGTTTATCAGCGAGAAACTCAACTAGAGGTAATTAAGCAAGAAAGAGAAACTAAACTACAATTACCAGAAGTTTCCAAAATCTTGGATAACTGGCCTTTGCGGTTATATCCTTCGCAAATTTTAGAGTCTCATACGAATCATCAATGTCCCCCACTCAAAATTTTTCTGGCTCCTCCACAAGTTAAGTTTGACCAATTTGACTTAAAAAATCAGGAAAATTTAAAATTAGAGCTAATGTTAGCGGAAGGTTTACGAGAGTTTATTCATCAACATTATTCTCTGCATCATCCCATTAGACCTACGGAATTATTAGCAGGAGCATGGGATAGTAAACGTTTTCATAGTGAATCTAGTATTAAAGCTTTGTTTGGTATGCTGAAAACAGAGCCGATGTTAATTCTAGAGTCAGAACAAGATGGAGATTATTTGAATTTTCGGATTGCTTATTGGGGATTGGGACAGCAACAGTATTACTACAAAACTATTTTTCGGTTACCGTATAAAGAAATTCTGTATGAGTCTGCTAAAGGTCGTGCTTTGCAGTGGAAAAAACTCAGAGATGAACTATTGTTATTAGGGGAGGATTTAGTTGAAATTAATCTTCTCGGTAAAGATAATGTATTTAATTTAGCACTTTTAGAAAAAGCTGAAAAATGGCAAGAAAAGGGTATTGATATTAGTCAATTAGCCTTAGAGTACCAAGTTAATCATCAAGACTGGGAAAAGCTTGGTCAAGTATTAATTACCTGTCACTCTTTGGTTGCTGCTTGGATAGCGGATGCTTATCATTTAGTTCACCATGACGCGTCTCCCTTGCTTCCTGAGTTACTACCTAGTTTGCTGCAAGATACGATTAATTTACCATCTGTACAAGAACAATTGCAGGTATACGCTACAGGCTATGAGCAAGTTTACCAAGCTTTAGAAAATGAGCGCCGTTACTGGATTCCCGAATTGGCTTTGCAATTAGCTCAAAGTTTATCTCATTTACCCGATCGCACTTGGTCACAAAAGCAAATTGATTACTCTCTAACCACATGGTTGCGATTACGTCAAGTGTCTCTACAGGAATTTGCTAATCCTTTGGAGGCCATGCAATCGGCCGTGAAGATGGAAGATGCAGAATATCTGCAAAAGTTAAAAGAATATTTTACAGCCGTAGATGATTGCCAAAGTATTCTAGATGTAGAGAAATTGTTAGAGGCGATCGCACACCTCAAACACGAAATTACCGTAGCATCTCCCCGTCTGGGCCATACCCTCAATGGACATACAGGTAAAGTTGCATCTGTAGCCATTAGTGCAGATGGAGAAGTATTAGTCAGTGGGTGTGCAGATAAAACTATCAATATTTGGCAACTTAACACAGGCAAAAAAATTCGCACCCTTTCAGGGAATTTAGGAGAAGTCTCATCTGTAGCCATTAGTCCTGACGGGAATTTTTTGGCGATGGGTAGTTGTGAACACCCCAAAGGAAATGTCAAAGTTTGGCATTTAAAAACCGGAAAACTCATCCACACACTCTTGGGACATCAAAAACCAGTAAACGTGGTAGCAATTAGTCCAGATGGGCAGATTCTCGCTAGTGGTAGTAATAAAATTAAAATCTGGAATTTGCACACAGGCGATCGCATTTGTACTCTTTGGCATTCCTATGCTGTTCATGCTGTGGCTATCAACCGCGATGGTACAATCCTCGCCAGTGGTAGTGCTGATCATAAAATCAGACTATGGAACCCACGCACGGGTGATCCTTTACGCACTCTCATTGGTCACTCAGATGAAGTGAAATCAATAGCCATTAGTCCTGTTGGTGCAGCGTCCCCGGAGGGGTTTGGCGAACTCCTTTTCAGTGGTAGTGCTGATACTACCATCAAAATTTGGCATTTAATTTCCGGGAAACTCCTGTATACATTGAGTGGTCACTCGGATGAGGTAAACTCATTGGCGGTTAATCCTGATGGAAAATTCTTATTTAGCGGTAGTGCTGATACAACTATCAAAATGTGGTGTCTGGCTACAGGTGAAGTGCTACAAACCATGACTGGACACTCAAGAACTGTAAATGCAATTTCTCTAAGTCAAGATGGTAAGTTACTCGCCAGTGGTAGTGCTGACAAAACTATCAAAATTTGGCAGATGGCTGTTAATTAAATAGGTCTTACGCACTCGCTACGAAAATCAAGGCTTTGAGATTGCTTCCCTACGGTCACAATGACGAAAATACGTGGTTGGTTACGTAAGTCCTATTAAACTGAGAATCCCATTCTCTAACCTTTTTTGCACTTTGATAACAGCAAACATACTAGTCCCATGACTACCAAGGAAATTGAAGAACTTGCTTCTGGGACAGACTGAGGACTTTGAACAGGCTGATAAACATTGATTGATGCCAAAAACTGCTCAATATCACTAGATATATCACCGTTATTAGCACCAGCACCTTGAGAAAGAATGAGCCGATTAAAGGTCTGGGTTTCAGATTCTCCTAAACCTCCTGTCAAGACTAGAAAATCTTGACCTATTCTACCGATAAGGGAGTTAATCAGGTTGTCAGCATCAGCCCTAAATTCTGGCGAAAACAATTCTAAACCTGTGTCGTTATTGCCAACACCAATCATTGTGTTGTCACTATCTATTAACCAGTTACCATTTCCCACCACTGTATTGTCATTGGTGAATATCCAGTTACCATTACCCAGAATTGTGTTGTTATTACCAAAATCCCAGTTACCGTTGCCTACAGTTGCATTATTACCACCGAAATGCCAATTACCATTACCTAAAGTTCTGTTGTTGCTACCATCTTCTAAATACCAATTGCCATTTCCTACAGTTGTATTGTTACTGCCGAATTGCCAATTACCATTACCAATAGTTGTATTATTAATGCCGTCATCCCAATACCAATTACCATTACCTAGAGTTGTATTGTTACCACCAAAATGCCAATTACCATTACCTAGGCTTGTATTATCATTTGCTAATAGCCAATTGCCGTTACCAATAGTTGCGTTGTTATTATTAAAATTCCAGTTGCCATTGCCAATGGTGGCATTATCATTACCATAGTCTGAGTTGAAATTACCAATGGTTGCGTTATCGCTGCCAAAGTTTCTGTTACCATTCCCAATTGGTGCATTCCCCTCATTAAAAGGTAGACTACCTGAATTAGAAGCGTTACCGCTAAAGGGTATATTCTCACCAGAGATAATCCTTAAGGGATCAAAAGGCAATTGCTGAGGTGAACTGTCGTCGCCTGGAAACGGATTGCTATTAGCACCATTAGTAAATGGGTTGTTATCACCGTTGAAGAAGTCGTTACCCAGAACTAATTGCAAGCGGTCAAAGATTAATTCTTGCAGCTGACTGCCAGCATCGCCTGCAAATGGATTGATAGTACTTCCAGGAATGGCATTAATATTAGGGTTGTTACCACCAATAACCAAGGGATTATCAGCACCAAAGGTGTTCTCTCCACCCTGAGTTGGGTTGACAGCATAAGCTTCCATCGGTATTCATTCTCCTGTTTTTAGTTGAAAGTTTTTACAGAATAGATGGAGAATAAAAGGCGAATTTAAATCAGTTAAATGATTGATGTTTTAATTTATTTATTAAGTAAACTTTTAGGATTTTCCTAATTAAATGGGACTTACGCACACTCTACGGATTCTTGGCGTTCTACAGCCCTTGCGGGCATCGCTGCGCGCGGGCATCTTGGCGGTATGCGCTTCGCGCACGCTACGCGAACGATAAATTAAGGTTTTTGATGATTTTTGCGTAAGTCCTGTTAAAACTAATAAAAAATTAAATCTTGATTAAAACAAAACTTTGTTTTTTTAGTTATACATATTGTTATAAAATTTATGCCGCGCTTGCAATGAACAATCTTTTGATTGCCATATCATTTCTTTTGTTTTTTGTGTGGGGATGGAGAAGACGTTTAAAAATTCCTATTGTTGGTAGTAAAACATTCTACATCCCCCTAAATCCACGTCACTTGCTATTGGAAAACAAATCGCTACATGGAAAGCAGATATTTATGGCCGCATTATGTTAAAAACCCATCGCTTTAGCTACTGCCCCTAATTCAGCATCAATCCCTTGTTTAAATTGGCTGTGGCTGTGTTTAATGGCTGTATCTGGGTCTTTTAAACCATTACCAGTCAGTACACAAACTACTGTAGCCCCGGTGGGTACTTGGTCTTTGACTTGCAATAATCCAGCTACAGATGCCGCACTAGCAGGTTCACAGAAAATGCCTTCAGATGATGCTAAAAGTCTATAAGCATCTAAAATTTCTTCATCGGTAACGGCTTTAAAGCAGCCTTGACTGGCAGATTGAGCCGCGATCGCTTTATCCCAACTGGCAGGATTACCGATGCGAATGGCTGTAGCGATGGTTTCGGGATGGGAAACTGACTTGCCATTTACTAGAGGCGCTGCACCTGCGGCTTGGAATCCCATCATTTTAGGCAGGCGATCGCACTTACCAGCTTGATGATATTGACAAAATCCCATCCAATATGCTGTGATATTTCCGGCGTTACCCACTGGGATACACAACCAGTCTGGGGCGTTACCCAAGGCATCCACTACTTCAAATGCTCCGGTTTTTTGCCCTTCTAAACGGTAGGGATTGACGGAATTAACTAATGTCACAGGATAGCTTTCTGCCATTTCCCGCACAATTTCTAGGGCGCGGTCAAAGTTGCCTTTAATGGCTAAAACTTCTGCACCATACAATAATGCCTGGGCTAATTTACCCAACGCCACATAACCATCGGGTATCAACACAAAGGGCTTCATCCCTCCTCGTCTAGCATAAGCGGCGGCGGCGGCTGAGGTGTTGCCTGTACTAGCACAAATCACTGCTTTGGCCCCGGCTTCTTTGGCTTTGGTGATTGCCATAGTCATACCCCGGTCTTTGAAGCTACCAGTGGGGTTTAAACCGTCGTATTTGACAAACACTTTGACTTGTCTGCCGATGCGTTCTGCGATCGCTGGCACCGGAATTAAGGGCGTATTCCCCTCTAATAAAGTCACAACAGGCGTTTCGTCGCTGACAGGCAAGTACTGGCGATAGGCTTCTATCAGTCCGGGCCAAGGTTGGCGATAAGATTTAGCGGCAGACAAACTCACAGTCACGGGTTTTAAAAGTTTTAACTAAGGATTGAGGAAAAAAGCATGGGGAAGAGAAAAACTCCAATTCTCATTCTCCCAGAATAATTATCTTTTTGCGTGGCAGTGTCTCACGGATGATTTTTATTTGATGTGAAACGTCAATTTATCATAACTGCCAATGGGTACAACTGCTCCATGTAGCGATAATTGACCTACGGAACATAGGTCGCACAATCGCAGTCACTTATGAAAACACCAGCTACCTATCAGATCAAATGATAGAAAGTATACAATCATTTAACAAACCTTAAACTTACATTATTATAATATTTACTAAATGGTGTGAGTCGAGTTGTGGATTTTATTTAACAATGCCTACTTATTCATCCAGTGTTTCCGAACGTCCCACCCAGACCCTCTGGGTTAGCGATTTAACAAAATCTCATTATCAAGATGATCAACAAGCAAAACTTCAACACCTGCAAGCAGAGGTAGATTCTCTGTTACAGCAATTACAAAACCTGAAAGAACAACGTTCAACCGATAACAACCAAGAAGCATAAATTTATTTTTGGGCGATCGCCAGCAGTTCATGATTTGACAAATAGTCAAGAGCTGCTACTCAAAGCGTTGATTCTTATCTGACCAACGTTTGAGACTGTAGTTATGGGTATTCTCTACTAATAGAGCTAGAGATTTACCATGAGACAGCTTGGCGATCGCTGTCAACACTTGTTGAGAGTTTTTTTGAAAATCTGTATAAATAACCTTACCATTATCTGACAAGATGAGGGTACGAGGACGGTCTGAATTTGGCGCCAATTCCTGGGTTTCCCCGGTATCCTGTAAAGAGGCGATGGCATCTGTGGAGATAGTTAGTACCGTTTCTGGCTTGGTATTATTTGTTAAATCAATCATTTGTAGAGGCCAATCACCCAATTGTGCTTGAATATCCAGAAACTTAGGCACAGCACCTCCAGGAATTTGGCCAGATTGTTGTAAAGAATTCCACATAATCGGCAACATGGCATCAACGGCTGGGGGATTTTGTTGATACAGTTGTGTGAAAGTAATTGGTGATGGTTGTATCCATTCCAGTGTGGCAGTCGTCAAGGCTAAAGGTTTGGGTTGCTGAGATTGATACTTACCCGGAATTGCTTGTCCTGTGGCTAATAACTGCAAAACCCCATTGTGCCAACGTACCCCTTTAATAGTGGCAGAGGTGATTTCCTGTTCTCCATTGGGTAGCCACATAATAATTTGGATCACTGGATTACTATGAAGTCCCAAAGTTGTCCAAAAAAACTGGGCTGGAGAAGTTTTTGGCGGTTGCAAATTTTTGAAAGGAGAACTCAGCCAGGTTTTACCGTCATGAAAAGTACTGACATCTACCCGATACCAAATTTGCTGATCTATTAGTTGCAAGTCTGCATTGCTATTGGGCTGCAACCACTCGGCGGACTTGACTTGCGAGATGGGTTTTACCACACCCACAATCTGACTAGGATGATGAGCCACGATTTTTGGCTTTGCGACATCGCCATTGAGGTGTGCGAACAAACCTTGCACATAAGTAAGATTGGCTGGGGTAATTTGCGGTTGAGACTGTAACCAAGAATTAGCCCGTCCTTCTCCCCGTTGCGCGGCTAAAATCAACGCTGCCCAAGATTGTACATCTTGTCTGTTGGGATTAATCTTCAGCGCCGCCACTGTCCGATTCCACAACCGCCCGGTATCTGCTTTGAGGAGGGTAGCGATTTCTTGGGCATTTTGCTGTGATGCGGTAAACACCTGTAAAGCTTTGGCCCAGCGTCCATCAATTAACTCTGCTAATACTTGTTGACTGGGACTCGCCCAACTTATCTGGGCTTGAGCTTTAGTCAGTTGGGAGTGCAAGCGAATCAAATCAACCTGGGCTTGGGCTGTTGCGGGGAAACCTCCAGGGCGCTGTTTTTGGATGAATTGCAACCATTCGGTGGCGGGTGTCCATAAGCCATTACGAGCAATGAATAAGGCATCTTGGTAAGCAGAATCGTTAATGGCTGGTGATTTGAGGGAAATTTCCGCTAGTTGAACAGGGTTGAGAAAAAAATTAGTGGATTGGACTTGGTAAATGCTTAACTGGGGTTCTAAACCTACTGTTTGGTCGATAACTAGCTCTTTGGCACCGCCGCCAGTCACTTGCTGCCATTGGGGTAATTGTCCGTTGGAATTTTGCCAAGATAATAATTGTTGGAGGTTTGTACGCTGGGCATTGTAGTACACAATGTAACCGTAGGCGATCGCCTGAGTTTTTTGTTGACGCTGACCCCACAAAGCTAACCAAATCCCTGGTGATGGTGCGCTATCGTCAAAACGTTGAATTTTAGTTAAGGGTAAAAGAGTGTTGCCTTCTTGGTGTTCTAATGTGGCATCAATTAAAGATTCTTCTGGTGCAATAATGGGTAGTTGTGTCGTTAGATGATAGTAACGTTCTGGCAACGATTGGAACTCTGACTTTTCTGAACGCTGGTAAACCCTCAGTTCAACTACTTCTAGACAATCAGACTGGCAATTGGTACGCTGCTGCAAAATTGGTAATAAAAAAGAGCCTTCCTGATCATCTAACGCTAGAGTTTCCCCAGCTCTTTGTTGTTGACTGAGATTCTCTTGAATTTGGTTAAAGGTTTGAGGAGGTTCACTTTGATTCAAAGGAATGTGCAACGATTCAGGCAGAAATTCATTCAGCCACCCTACCTGTTCGGGATTGAAAATGAAAAGAATACTAATCCAGAGAAAAGCCATGACTAAGGCAGCACTGGTCAATAACAGAGTAAATGCTAGGATTGACCCCAGCCATCCCTTAGATGGAGACTTTTGCTGAGATTTTGAAGAGGCGCGTTTGTTAGGACGACCATGAGACTGATTTCGTTGAGAAGATTGTGGCTTCAGCTTGCGCGAGCGATGTGCCATTGTGGTTTTTAGGTAAATCAAAGAACAGGTTTGTATCGTTCTTTTATACTCCTGCTTTGATGATGTTGCCTAGAAGGGTGAAATCTAGTACCGCCAATTTCGCCGTTGCTGATGCTGATTTGGTCATTGAGCCAGTAGATTTTTATAAACTTGTGGCACTAGTTCTTGAAGTGTAGAGATCCATTCAGCATCAGAGGATACGGAGACGCAATATTTATAGCTTGAGGCAAATTATGATCATAGTTTTTAGAAGGGCGATCGCTTAAATTTATTTTTCATCCGCAACTATCAAATATGCAAAGCCCTGTGAGCATTCCTGCTGCTGGACAGCTAATGCTAGCCCAGGTATTGATGCAGGAAAACAAGGGTAGTGCTGTCCGGATTAATCTGCTGTTTTTGTTTTCAACACCTGATCTAGCAAATCTCTAGCAGGTTGTGCTTTAGCTAGGGCTGCTTGATGGTCACTATAAGCGCGAATCAGACGAGAAAGACCACTCACACCTGATTTGAGTTGCTCAAGTTCTTCTCCTGCAACTATTTCTCCATCAAGCATTCTTCCAATTAAAGGTTTGATGTCGCCCACGTCCTGGCGGATTTTTTGGAGCTTTTCTACAGTGGATAGTAAAGTTTTGAGTGAGTTCAAGATGCTATCAATATCCTGGACATCCTCTACTGATTCAGGCTTTTCGGCAATTTCTTCTGAATCTTGAACATCTAATTCTGTAGACAAGTCTTGTGCGGATGTTTCTGTTTTTACACCATTTGTCCGTGGCATTAATACTTCCTCAAAGGATTTTTTCTAGTGTATCGTGAAAAATTATTTCACATTGAGGTCGCCATGCACGCAGACGCATATTGTGACGCGATCGCCTTTGCTAACTAGTAGTGTTCATTTTCTTGCACGTGGAGAAGATATTTCTTCTCGTCCAATGGTACAGTCCTTGGCGCAGGTGTTAGTGGGGTTATGTCGATCAAAAGGCGATCTCACTCAACAACTAATCAAAATTTAAGCGAAAATCAGTAAACTAAGTTTATGCAGATAGTTCACAGATATGATAATGAAAACACAAAAATATCCAGTTAAAAAATTAGCAATACCTCTACCAATGGACGCTATAGAAAGCTTTTGTCAACGCTGGAAAATTGCTGAATTATCAGTATTTGGCTCTATTTTACGTGATGATTTTAATGTAGATAGTGATGTGGATTTTTTATATGTCCTTAAACCTAATATTCACTGGAAATTACTTGATTTAATTGGTGCTGAAGAAGAATTAGAAAAATTGCTTGGTCGCAAGGTTGACTTAGTGAATAAGTCTAGCGTTGAGCAAAGTCATAATTGGCTAAGAAAACAAAATATCCTTTCATCGTCTCAAGTTATTTATGACAGCAAATAGGGATTTAGAGTCCATACTTGATATACACCATTACAGTCAAAATACGATTTCTTTTGTGTCCGGGATGACGAAAGCTGAATTTGTAGAAGATCAAAAAACAATTGCAGCAGTAATGTACGCGATCGCTGTCATGGGAGAAGCCACTAAAAGATTGTCAAAAGAATTTCGAGAGCAACATTCCCATTTACCTTGGAAGCAACTCGCTGGTTTACGCGATCACTTGATACATGATTATAAAAATATTGATCTGGATATACTATGGGATGTCGTTTCGGTTGAAATTCCAGCATTACTGGTTAATTTAGCACCTTTGTTGCCCAAGCAGGAAGAATCATGATGAGCGATCGCCTGTGCTAACTAGTAGTATTCATTTTCTTAAAATGTTGGTGCGTGAGGACTAAAGTCCATCACACACGCTACCAATTAAAAACAAATGAGGGTAAGATTGTGGGCTTCAGGTTGAGTGAGACTGTTCCTGAGAAAACTGCTTATGGATAGTTTGACTGTGTTGTCCATTGGCAGCAATTGCCGTCATCATATAGTCGATTAAGTCCTCAGAAAAAGGAATACGCAAGTGGAAAGTCCCATCTGATTTGAGTGTGATGGGGTTATCACCAATAGTTACTGTGGCACCTGGTTCTGTTGCGCCGTGGATAATTAATTCAGCATCGGCGACAAACCAGAAATCTGCTTGGGGACGACTGAAAACACGCACTCTTTCGGAACGGGCGATGGTTTCCCAATGTTCGCCTGGTGTAATATAACCAATTTCGGTCATATAATCGCGTTCGCTTGTGGGAATGGCTACGTAACGATCTGATGTGATGCCTTCACATTCATACTGCTGCAATAACTGGGGAGTCTGATAACTCAAGTCTATATCTGTGACATCATACAGCCGCAAAGATAATTGAGAAATGCCTGCATCCCGTAGTGCTTGCTTGTGGGTTTCGCTAATGTACCAAGTCGTATATGCCCATTTGGCAGTCCGGGATTTGAAGATAATATGACTCTCGTTATTTGTAGGGGGCAATTCTACAAATGTTTCATCTGCTGTGGGTGTAGTTTCATCTATGTTATTTGTTACTGGCAGATTAAAGACACGCACTCTTGGGGAACGAGTAATTGTCATCCAGCGTTCATCTTGTGTAAGATAACCGACTTCGGCAATATAATCGCGTTCGCTTTGAGGAATTTCTACTTCGTGTGCTTCTACACTAGGTTCGAGTTCGTAAT
Source organism: Nostoc sp. CCY0012 (assembly GCF_963920855.1). Lineage (NCBI taxonomy): Bacteria > Bacillati > Cyanobacteriota > Cyanophyceae > Nostocales > Nostocaceae > Nostoc > Nostoc sp. CCY0012. The sequence goes on from NZ_CAWUDM010000042.1 coordinate 52,959, forward strand.
GCTGGATAAATTCTGGTGTTTGATAACTTAAGTCCAAATCAGTGACATCATATAGCCGTAATGCCAATTGAGTAACGCCACGAGATTGGAGTGCTTGTTGGCAAGTTTCGCTAATCGACCAAGTGACATCAGCCCATTGGGAGTTTCGGGGTTGGATGGTAATATTTCTTTCCCCATCTACATCTAGTGGCGGTTCATCTATGGTATCTGTAACTGACAAGCCAAAGACACGCGCCCTTGGGGAACGGGCAATTGTCACCCAGCGATCGCCTGATGTCACATATCCTATTTCGGCAATATAATCGCGTTCGCTTTGAGGAATTTCTACATAGATTTCTACTGCCCCAGGTTCTAATTCATACTGCTTAATAGATTCTGGTGTCTGGTAACTCAAGTCCAAATCGGTGACATCATATAGCCGCAATGCCAATTGAGAGATACCTGATGCTTGCAATGCGTGCTGCCAGATTTCCGCAATGTACCAAGTTACATAAGCCCATTCTGCATTTCGGGGTTGGAGGATAATATTCCTTTCCCCCTCTACCTCTGGTAACGGTTCATCTGTAGCATCTGTGACTGATAAACCAAAGACACGCGCCCTTTCGGAACGGGCAATTGTCACCCAGCGATCGCCTGATGTCATATATCCTATTTCGGCAATATAATCGCGTTCGCTTTGGGGAATTTCTACATAGATTTCTACTGCACCCGGTTCTAATTCATACTGCTTAATAGATTCTAGTGTCTGGTAACTCAAATCCATATCTGTGACATCATATAGCCGCAATGCCAATTGAGAAATACCTGCTGTTTGCAGTGCTTGTTGGCTGGCTTCACCAATGAACCAAGTAGCATAAGCCCATTCTGCATTGCGGGGTTTCA